>NZ_JBIUHC010000031.1:0-74612 GCF_044627735.1 Cupriavidus sp. CuC1
GAGTCTGCGCATGGCTGCCTCTCCATTAGAGTAACCACGCAATCATACATGCTGCAATACTTATGTCGTCATGTTTAGCTATCACCGGTGCGCGCACGCCATCGTCGTCGAACACGATCACGCGGCTGCCGCGCACGCCGATGTACTGGTCGGTGGTCTGCACCAGCTGGCCACCGGGCGCATGCCGCGCGCCGTCGATCGATCCTTGCGCGAACTCCTCGGCGGTGCGGATATCCAGCAAGTAGGTGGTGCGGCTGTCGTCGTCAAGCCACTGCTGCGCCTGCGCGGCCGACAGCGCGGGCAGGCCGGCGCGCTGCAGCAGCCGCGCCGAACGCGCGCGCGCCTCGGCCAGCTCGCTGGCTGCCGGGGCCGGCGGGTAGCGGCGCTGGCTGCCGTGCTCGAGCGCATGGCCGGCCAGGTACCAGCCCTGCGTGCCGTTCTCCAGCGCCAGCACGGGATTGGGCAGGCCAAGGTTGTGCAGCGTCTGCGCGCCGATGATGCTGCGCGTGCGGCCGGCGCAGTGCACCACCACGGTGGTCTGCGCATCCGGCACCAGTGCTGCCAGGCGCAGGGCCAGCTCGCCGTTGGGCAGGCTGTGCGCGCCGGGGATGGTCATCTTCTGGTGCTCTTCGAAGGTGCGGCCATCCACCAGCACCAGCGGTTCGCCGCTGTCGCGGCGCGCCACTAGCTCGGCAGCGCTCAGGCGCGGCGTGTGCTGCTGGTGCTCGACCAGTTCGCCAAACGTCTTCGATGGCACGTTGACGCCCCTGAACAAGGTATAGCCGGCCGCGGCCCACGCCGCAGCGCCCTCCGCCAGCAGCGTGAGATTGCCGTAGCCCAGGTCAGCCAGCCGCTGTGCTGCCCGCTCGGCCACGCCGTCGCCGTCGTCGAACAGCACGATGCGCTCGGCCAGGCGTGGCGCCAGGCGGGCAACATCAAGCTCCAGCCGGCTGTAGGGCAGGGGCACGGCGAAGAAGGGATGGCCCTCGCCATATTGGCCGTGCTCGCGCACGTCGAACAGCGCCAGGGGCTGGCCGTCGTTAAGCCAGCCGCGCAAGGTGACGGCGTCGATGGATTGGGTCATGGAGTGCTCCGCGTGAACAAGGGATTGGGGCCGTCGTCTTGGTCGCAATGTCAGGCTGCGGCTTTTTCGCTGCGGTTCAACTGGGTGGCGTTGTAGTTGACGATGCGCCCGGTTTCCAGCTCCACGCCGATGCGTCCAGTCAGCGTTTCGAGCGGCCGGCCATAGAGGTGGAAGTGCAGCGTGGGGGCGTCGCCCACCACGTGGATGCTGTGGATGTCCTGCGGCAGGAAGCTGATCGGCGTGCCCGGGCGAACCACCAGTTCGCGCTCCAGTTCGATGCTGGCGTGTTCGGGGTTGCTGCCGTCGTCGGTGCGTCGGTAGACGCGGTTGAGCTCATCGCCTTGCACCGCCACGATCACGGCCCACGTGTCATGGTTGTGCGGGATGGTCTTCTTCCCCGGCACGATCGAGTTGAGATAGAGCGCCGGCAACTGGCCTTCCTCGCTCAGGCGGTAGCGGGTGGAGGTGGTAGTGCCGTCGCTCGGCGGCGGGAAGTCGGCAAAGCCGAACAGGTCTTTCTGGTCGGCCAGTTTCTGCAGGGCGGTGGTTACCTGCCCGAGCGTGGCGCGATCCACTTCGTTGTGCGCCGTCAGTGCGCTGACCTCGGCGAGGGTGGCGGCAATGGCCGCATTACGCTGGTTTTGCTGGCTGGTTTGGCTGGTTTGGGTCGTCATGGGGGAAATCCTCTTATGAGTGCGATGCCGTGGCAGGTGGCGGCCGTGCTCCACTCTACGGAGTGCCGGGCCGTAGAAGAACTAACAATATCGCCGATGCATATTCGGTTTTGCTCCGGCACAAGGCGGCACAAGGCGGCACAAGGCGGCACAAGGCGGCATAAGGCCTGCGGCCGCGCATCACGCATTGCATTACCAACGGCGGAAAGATTCGTTGCCGTGGCCCGGGGCCGGCTCCTAGAGTGGGTCGCTAGTTCATACGGCACCCGCCAGGGAATCACCATGCTCCGCAAGCCCTTTTTTGCACTCTCAGCGCTCCTGCTCTCCACGCTGGCCGCCGGCCCTGCGGTTGCCGCCGCAGACCCGGCGACCGACGCATGGCCGTCAAAGCCCATCCGCTACGTGATCCCCTGGCCGGCCGGCGGCAGCGCGGACCTGTATGGCCGCGTGCTGGCGCGCGCGCTCAGCAAGGTCACCGGCCAGCCGGTGGTGATCGAGAACAAGCCGGGCGCGACGGGCTCGATCGGTGCGGAGGCGGTGGCGCGCGGTGCGGCCGATGGCTACACGCTGCTGCAGGCCAACAACGTGGTGATTGTCGGCAACACCGTGCAGAACAAGCACCTTGAGCTCAAGCCCTTGCGCGACCTGGCCCCGGTGGCAGTCACGCTGGAGTCGCAGGGCGTGATCTTCGTCAACGGCGAGCTTGGCATCCGCTCCTTCCAGGCCTTGCAGGCCAGGGCGCGTACATCGGGCGAGCCGATTGCCTTTGGCTCGTCGGGGCCGGGTTCCATCTCGCATTTGTCGGTGGAGCAGATCAGCAAGCATTTCGGGCTGAACCTGCTGCACGTGCCTTACAAGGGCACCGGCCCGCTGTATTCCGACCTGCTCGCCGGCCATGTGCAAGTGGGCATGGTCGACTATGCGCTGGCCGAGCCGCAGGTCAGGAACGGCCGCTTGCAGCCGCTGCTGGTGATCGGCTCGCACCGGCTGGCAGCGCTGCCCAATGTGCCGAGCACGGCGGAGTTGGGCGTGCGCGAGCCGGATTTCGGCGGCTGGAGCGGCATCTTCGTGTCGCCCCGCACGCCGCCGGCGCGCATCCAGGCCATCAGCCAGGCGCTGGCGCGCGCGCAGGCCGAGCCCGAGGTGAGGGCGTTCACGGCCAAGCCGGGCAACCGCGCGATCTTCCTTGGCAGCGCCGAGGCGCGCGGACGCATCGCGCGCGATGTGGCCGCCTGGGAGCGCTATGTCAACGGCAGCCAGGACAGCACGATCGCGCGCAACGACAAGCCAGAAGGCGCGGGCAATCGCTAAGGCGCCGCACCCCAATGAGAGAACCAGCATGAGCCAACCACTGCACGAACGCCTGCAACCCTATCCCACGGAGAAACTGCAGGCGCTGGCGGCGCAAACGCCGCTGCGTACCAGCCTGCCGCCGATCAGCTTCAGCTGGGGCGAGCCGCAACATGCCACACCGCGCCTGGTCGTGGAGGCGCTGGCCGAACACGCTGGCAGCATCGGCCGCTATCCCAAGGTCGCTGGCAGCGACGCGCTGCGCGAGTCCATCGCCGCCTGGATCGCGCGCCGCCACGGCGTGGACGGCCTCGACCCGGCGCGCGAGATCGTGCCCGTCAACGGCGCCAAGGATGCGTTGTTCAGCCTGGCGCAAGCGGTGCTGCGCGCCAACCGGCCGCAGGATGGCGCGCCGGTGGTGCTGGTCAGCAATCCCGGCTACCAGGTCTATGAAGGCGCGGCGCTACTGGCCGGGGCCGAGCCGTATTACCTCGACATCGACCCCGCGCAAGGGCTGGCCGCCGCGTTCGATGCGGTGCCCGCGCACATCTGGCCGCGCGTGCGGCTGGCCTACCTGTGCTCGCCGGACAACCCTTCCGGCCGCGTGTACGCGCTGCCCGACTGGGAGCACGTGCTGGCGCTGGCCGAGCGGCACGATTTTCATATCGTGTCCGACGAGTGCTACTCCGAGCTGTACTTCGATGAGGACGCGCCGCCGCTGGGCGTGCTGGCCGCGGCCCGCGCGCTCGGCCGGGACCGCCAGCGCATCCTGGCCGTGGCCAGCTTGTCCAAGCGCTCCAACGCGCCCGGCCTGCGCTCCGGCTTTGTGGCAGGCGACGCCGATGTGCTGGAGTGCCTGCGCCTGTACCGCAGCTATTCCGGCGGCGTGCTGAGCCCGGCAGTGCAGGGCGCCAGCATCGCGGCCTGGCAGGACGAGGCGCACGTGGTGGAAAACCGCCGCTTGTACCGTGAGAAATTTGCTTTTGCCATTCCACGGCTGCAGCAGGTAGCCCGCCTGCTGCAGCCGCAGGCGGGCTTCTTTGCCTGGCTCGACATCCGCGCCAGCGGGCTGGACGACGTGGCCTTCACGCGCGAGCTGCTGGCCGAGCAGAACCTTGCCGTGGTCCCGGGGACCTTCCTGGCGCGCACGGTGAATGACCACAACCCCGGCGCGGGCCATGTCCGCATTGCGCTGGTGGCCGGTGCCGAGGAATGCGCGCAGGGCGTGGAGCGGCTGGTGGCCTTTGCCCGCGAGCGGAAGCCCGTGGCGGCTGCGGCATGATGCCCGCGCCAGGCACGGCATAACGATCTGCGATCTGATTCGTTAGCGCCCGGCGCAACTTCTTTTAGGCTCCAACTTGCCCAGAATTTTCAAGAGCTTCTCGCCATGACCATTACCGACCTGTCCCAGACCTTGGCCGACGCCGACCCCGCCGCTGCCAGCCACGTGAGCGGCGCCCGCGCCGCAGCGGTGGCCGCCTTCATCGCCCGTGCTCGCGAGATCGCAGGCGGGCACGCCGCCGACAAGACGCCGCTGGCCGCGATCGCCGACGAACTGGTGGCGCTGGCCGGCCAGGCGCATCTGTTCCCGCCGGCGCATTTCCCCGTGGATGCGGCCCGGCCCGCCGCGATCTACCGGCTGGCGGAAGACCCGGACGGCCGCTTCGCCTTGTTCGCCTCCGCCGGCCTGCCGGGCAAGGCGCAGCCCCCGCACGACCACACCACCTGGGCGGTGATTGCCGGCGTGCGCGGTGTTGAGCGCAACGTGATCTTTCACCGCAGCCAGGGCAGCAAGCCCGGGCTCGACACGCTGGAGCCGCTGCGCCAGCTCGACGTACAGGCGGGCAATGCCATTACGCTGTCGCCCACCGATGTGCACACCATCGAGCTGATCGGCGACACACCTGGCCTGCACCTGCACTTCTACGGCCTCACGCTGGCTCGCCTGACCGAGCGCGTAAAGTTCGACCCCGCGCCCGAGGGTGGCACGCAATACAGCTACCGGACCTTTGCCGCACCGGCGCTGATTCGCCATCCGCTGGTGAGCCCGGCCGCGCTCAAGCGCGCCATTGCCGAGGGGGAGGAACTGGCCGTGCTGGACGCGCGGGAGGAGGGCGCCTTCGCGCGCGAGCACCTGCTGTTCGCCGCGCCCGCGCCGCTGGGCCGGCTCGAGACCACGATCGACCGGCTGGTGCCGCGCCGCACCACGCGCATCGTGGTGACGGATCTGGTTGAGGATATCGCCCACGCTGCCGCCGCCAAGCTGCTGCGCGTTGGCTATACCAACGTATCCGTGCTGGAAGGCGGCACGCGTGCTTGGCAGGCCGCCGGCTATGAAATCTTCAGCGGCACCAACGTGCCCAGCAAAGCCTTCGGCGAAGTGATCGAGCACGAGCTGCAGACCCCGTGGATCACCGCCGAGGCGCTCAAGCTGCACCAGGAGCGCGGCGACAACGTGGTGGTGGTGGACAGCCGCCCCTTCACCGAGTTCCAGAACATGAGCATTCCCGGCGCGCTAGACTGCCCGGGCGCGGAGCTGGTCTACCGCATCGGCGAGATCGCACCCGATCCCGAGACGCTGGTGGTGGTCAATTGCGCCGGCCGTACGCGCAGCATCGTGGGCGCGCAGACGCTGATCAACGCCGGCATTCCCAATCGCGTGGTGTCGCTCAAGGACGGGACCATGGCATGGCTGCTGGCCGGCTACCAGCTCGACCACGGCCAGACCCATTTCGCGCCGCAGCCCGGCGAAACCTCCCAGGCCGCCGCGAGTGAACGCGCTGCCCGCGTGGCGCAGCGCGCCGGCGTGCAACATATCGATGCGGCGCAGCTAGCCGCCTTCGCGCAGCAGGCGAGCGAACGCACGCTGTACCGCTTCGATGTCCGCTCGCCCGAGGAATACGCCGCAGGCCACCTGCCGGGCTGGCGCAGCGCCCCCGGCGGCCAGCTGGTGCAAGCCACCGACGCCTACGCCGGCATCCGCCGTGCCCGCATCGTGCTGGCTGACTGGGACGGCGTGCGCGCACAGATCACGGCAGCCTGGCTGGCCCAGTTCAGCGGCCACGAGGTCTATCTGTTCCGTCCGGCACCGCTGGCACCGCGCGAATCCGGCCCGGAGCCCGTGCGCGTGCTGCGCGCCTCCGAAGTGGAAGCGCCGTGGATCGAAGCCGCATCGCTCAAAGCGCAGCAAACGCAGGGCGGGGTCACGGTGGTGGACGTGGATAGCAGCCTGGCATTCCGACGCGCACATGTGCCCGGTGCATGGTTCGCTACGCCGGAGAAGGTATCGCTGGCGCTGGAGCATGCGGGTGCCGACGACATCATCGTGGTGACGTCTTCCGATGGCGTGCTGGCGCAATCCGTCGCTGCAGAATTGCGTCGCACCAGCCAGCGCGACGTGCGCGCACTGCTAGGCGGCAACGCACGCTGGCAAGCACTCGGCTTGCCAGCGGAATCCGCCGAGGCCGGCGCTGCCGCGGCAGCGAGAGTGCTTACCGGTGACGAAGACGCGTGGTACAGCGCCTACGCTTACGAGGACGAAGGCCGCCGGAAGTCAGAGATGCACGCCTACCTGAACTGGGAAATCGGCCTGGTGGATCAGCTCAAGCGCGATGGGGACTTGCCGGTTCGGCTGGTGGATTACAGGCAGCAGTAGGCGCAAGGGCATCGCTTCGGCGAGCGCCCGCCCTCTCCCCCGGCCCCTCTCCCACAAGTGGGAGAGGGGAGCCAACCAGCGGGAAGCGAACGGATTCGCAAGCAACAGCGCAACCGCCAAATCCAGGTTCTGTGTAGCCGTGTGAAGCGCCCCCAGGCGGGGAACACCCAAGCGCGATGCGAAGCGAGCCGTCAAGGTGTGCCAAGGCCGTATGGGGCGCCTCGGGATTTCACGAAAAGAGCGGAAAAGAGGGACCCATGTCTGAGTATCCTCAAGGCGATGCGAGTTTGGGTCCCGGCCGCTCTTTTCGTGAAATCCCGAGGGGGTGTCGCCCCATCCGGCGCGCTTTTTTGCCTACTTTTTTGGCAAGCGGCAAGACAAAAAAGTAGGTCGCCGCCCCGCAGGGGTGGTGAAACTGCAGTTGCTTTTGACCTTGACGTTAAGCAGTTGCAGTTGCAGTTGCAGTTGCAGTTGCAGTTGCAGTTGCAGTTGAGCCAACCCAACCCAAAGCCCCTCACCGCAACGATATCCCCGAAGCCGCAATGACCAAAGCATACTTCGGCAAATCCCGCGACAACGTAGCATCCAGCTCCTGCGCCGAAGACCCCACCACCACATAGCCAGCATCCTCCAGCTGGCTACGCGTGGCCGGCACATTGAGCACAGCCGCTACATCGCGACTAATGCGATCCACCACGACCGTCGGCGTAGCCGCAGGCGCAATCAGCCCCTGCCAACTCTCTACGGCAAAACCGGTAGCGCCAGCCTCCGCCATGGTCGGCACCTGCGGCAGCGCCTTCGAGCGATAAGGCGTGGTAACCGCCAGCGCGGTCAGCCGGCCGGAGCGCACGTAATCGGTCACCGCCGCGAGCGTGATCAGCGTGGCGTCGATGTGCCCGCCAAGCAGGTCCACCGTGGCGGGCGCGCCCCCGGCGTAGGGAATGTAGTTGACCTTGATGCCGGTCTGGCGAGATAGCATTTCATGGGCCACGTGGGCAATGCCGCCATTGCCCGGCAGGCCAAGCGTGACCTCGCCAGGCTTCTTGCGTGCCAGCGCGATGTAGTCCTGCAGGTTGCGCACGCCAAGATCCGGCCTGGCGACCAGGATCTGCGGATTCACCACAGCCTTGCTGACACCGCGAAACGCGTGGCTCGTATCGTACGGCAGCGTCTTGAACAGCGAGGCGTTCAGCGTCACGCCTTCGCCGCCCAGCAGCAAGGTGTAGCCGTCCGGCCTGGCCCGCGCCACCTGCGCGGCGCCCATGGTGCCGCTGGCGCCCACTACGTTTTCCACCACCACGGGCTGGCCCCATTTCTCGCTGAGCTTGAGGGCCAGCGTGCGCGCGAGCTTGTCGGCGCTGCCACCGGGTGCCACCGGCACCACGATGCGCACGGGACGCGCGGGGAAGGTCTGGGTCTGCGTGGCCTCCGTGGCATGGCTGTAAAAGGGTACGCCCGCGATGGCAGCCGCGGCGGCGGCGACGGGCAGGCAGAGGAGGGTGCGGAGCAGGGTGCGACGTTGCATGACGGTGTTGCCGGAGGCGAATCGAGCGCAAAGCTTAGAAAGCGTGGCCCACGCCGCCAACGAATCTTTCCGCGCATGGATATGCGGCCACGCTGTGCTGCCGCGGGGCAACGGAGATCGCATAACGATCGGCTCTTTTATTCGTTCCCTGCCCGTCGGCGCTTGCGTACAGTTTGTCGACTGCATCACACAAACCGCGACTTAGCCAATAAGAACTCGAACACACCATGACCCGCACTCTTTCGCTGCGCTCCCCGCGTCCTCTCGTCTTCGCTGCCGCCATGCTGGCCGGTACCTTCTTTGCCGGCGCCGCGCAGGCCGACGCCACGCTCGACAAGATCCGCCAGCGTGGCAAGATCGTGGTCGGCATCATGCTGTCCGGCAGCGCCTTTGGCTCGATCGATCCCGCCACGCAGAAGCCCGTCGGCTTCAACGCGGACCTGGCGCAGGACCTGGCCAGGCAACTCAATGTGGAGCTGGAAACGGTGCAGGTGCAGCCGTCCAACCGCGTGCAGTTCCTGCAGCAGGGCAAGGTCGACGTGCTGATCGCGGCGATGGAATACAACGCCGAGCGCGGCGAGCAACTGGGCCACGTGCCCACGCCTTACTACCGCGTGGGCGGCGCCGTGATCGTGCCCAAGCAAAGCGATATCCGCCGCTGGGAAGACTTGAAGGGCAAGACGGTGTGCATCTCGCAGGGCAGCAGCTATACGCGGCCGGTGCAGGTGGAATACGGCGCCATCCCGAAGGGCTTCAAGGGCTCGGCGGAATCGCTGCTGGCGCTGCGCGGCGACAACTGCGCTGGCGCCGTGCACGACAACACGCTGCTGCAGCCGCTGGTGCGCGGCAACCCGGAATGGCAGAACTACCGCATCGTGCTGCCGGAACTGAACCCGGCGCCGACCGTGATCTGGACCCGCAAGGGCGAGCAGGACACCATCCAGGCGGTCGACCGCATCGTGCAGAACTGGCACCGCAGCGGCTGGCTGGTTGCCACCGAGAAGAAGGCTGGCATCCTGCCGCCGTCGCCGGCGCTCACCGAGCTGCACGACAAGTTCAAGGGCGGCCGTTCCTGATGGAAGCAGCGATTGCCTGGTGGATCGATGCGGCGCACCGCATCGGCTTGAACTATGCGTTCCTCGCCGATGCCTATGACCGCAGCGCATTCGTGCATGGTGCCTGGGTGACCATCCAGCTGGTGCTATGCACGCTCTCCGGCAGCCTGGTTGCGGGGGTGGGGATGGCGGCGTTGCTGACCTCGCGCAGCCCGGTGCTGGCCGGTGCCACGCGCGCCTTTGTGGAAGTCACGCGCAACACGCCCACGCTGGTGCAGCTGTATTGCGCCTTCCTGGTCTTGAACATGCTGATCACCCATGCCTTGCAGGACGCGCAGCGGACCAATCCGCTCACGCCGTTCCTCTGGGTGGTGGTGGTGCTGTCGCTGCACAAGGGCGTGTTTCATGCCGAAGCCTTGCGCGCCGGCATCGAGGCCGTGCCCAAGGTCACGCTGGAAGCGGCGGCGTCGCTCGGCTTCGATCGCCGCACATTGCTGTGGCGCGTGCAGTTGCCGCTGGCGGTGCGCTTCGCCCTGCCGGCCCTGGTCAACAACTCCGTGGAGCTGGTCAAGGCCACGGCGGTGGCGTCCGCGATTGCGGTGGGCGATATCACCTACGCCTCCATCATGATCTGGACCCAGCGCGACAACGTGCTGGAACTGATGGTGCTGTTGCTGCTGTTCTTCGGCCTGCTGACCTGGGTGGTCAGCCAGGCGGGCAGCTGGCTGGAACTTCGACTGAGGATGCCCGGCTATGGCGAGCGCTGATTCTACTGATCCCGCTTTCCCGGCGGCGCCGGCTTGGTCGCGTGCCGGCCGTTACTCGGGGCTGCTATGGCTCCTGCCGCTGGTGGCGGTGGCGTTCGCCGCTACCCGCCATCCGGACCTGGCGCGGGCACTGGCCAGCGCCTGGCAATGGTCGCCGGCGCTGGTGCGCGGCTTCCTGGTCAATATTGGCGTGAGCTTGCTGGCGATTGTGCTGGGCACGGTCGGCGGGCTGCTGGTCGGCGCGCTGCGGTTGTCGCCGGTGGCGTTGCTGTCGCGCCCGGCGCATCTGTATGTGCAGGTGTTCCGCAATGCGCCGTGGCTGGTGCTGATCTATTTCTCCACCTACGTCTTCCCGTTCGAGGTGAATATCGGCAGCCATATCGTGCCATTCCCCGACTGGTTCAAGGTGGTGGTTGGGCTGGCGCTGCCGGCTAGTGCCAATGTGGCCGAGGTGCTGCGCGGAGCCGTGCAGTCGATCCCGCTCACGCAGTGGGAGGCGGCCAGCTCGATGGCGTTCTCGCGCTGGCAGATCCTGCGGCTGATCATCGTTGCGCAGTGCGTGCGGCGCATGCTGCCGCCGTGGATGAACCTGTACGCGACGCTGACCATGGGCACCGCGCTGGCCTCGCTGGTGGGCGTGCACGACTTGCTCGATACCGCGCAGATCGCCAGCAATACCGTCAACCAGACCGCGTTTACGGTGCTGATCTATTTCACCGTGCTGGCGATGTTCTTTGCCTGGTGCTACCCGATTTCGCGCTTCACCCGTTTCCTGGAACAAAAATATGCTGTTGCCTGAACATAGCGGCGGACCCGTATTGTCCGCGGTCCCCACGGCGGCCGCGCCGCTGGTAGCGCTCAAGGATGTGCACCTTGCCTTCGGCGGCAACCCGGTGCTCAAGGGCATCGACCTGGAAGTGCGGCGCGGGCAGGCGGTGTCCATCATCGGCCCGTCCGGCTCGGGCAAGTCCACCATCCTGCGCTGCATCACCGGCCTGCTGGAGCCGCAGCAAGGCACGGTCACTGTTGGCGGCGTCTCGGTGCGCGAGCTGCGCAGCGAGGCCGAGCGCATTGCGCTGCGCAAGCGCGTGGGCTTTGTCTTCCAGCAGTACAACCTGTTTCCGCACCTGACGGTGCTGCAGAACCTCACCATCGCGCCGTTGCGCGTACTGGGCCGTGGCCGCGCCCAGGCGGAGGCCACCGCCATCGAGCTGTTGCGCAAGGTTCGTCTGGCCGACAAGGCGGGCGCGTATCCGGGCGAGCTCTCCGGGGGCCAGCAGCAGCGCGTGGCGATTGCCCGCGCGCTGGCGATGGAGCCCGAGCTGATCCTGTTCGACGAGGTGACCTCCGCGCTGGACCCGGAGACGGTGGGCGAGGTGCTGACCGTGATCGGCGACCTGGTCGAGGAGGGGCTGACCTGCCTGCTGGTGACGCATGAGATGCGCTTTGCCGAGGAGATCAGCGACGAGGTTTATTTCACCGAGGGCGGGCGGATTGTCGAGCATGGCCCGGCCCGCCGCATCTTCAGCGCGCCGCAGAGCGAGCGCACGCGCGCCTTCCTCAACCGCTCGCTGGGCGCGGCACCGCGCGCGCAGGCCGATCCCTTCGTCTTCTCCTTCGACAAGCTGCGCTTCGCCGTTTGAGCGCGGCCCAAGCCAATCACCCTATCCAGGAACCATGAGCCATCATCGCGATACCCAACTGATCCACGCCGGCACGCCGCCCTTTGTCCAGGGCCACGGCCCGGTCAATGTGCCGGTGGTGCGCACCAGCACCGTGCGCTTCGAGAACTCGGACGCCTATGACGATGTCCGCGCGCGCCATGCGCGCGGCGAGCGTGTCAGCTCCTATGGCCGCCAGGGCATGGATACGCACCGCGCGCTGGAAGACGCGATTGCCGGGCTCGAAGGCGGCAACCGCACCTTCCTGGCGCCCTCGGGGCTGGCAGCGATCTCGCTGACCTTCCTGGGGCTGCTGTCGCCGGGAGACCATGCGCTGGTGGTGGACAGCGTCTACGCGCCGGTGCGCAGGCTGGAGCAAACGCTGTTGCGCCGCCTGGGCATCGAGGTCAGCTACTTTTCGCCCAGCCGGGACGATGTGCAAGCGCTGATCCGCCCGAACACGCGCTTGCTCTACCTGGAGTCGCCCAGCTCTCTGTTGTACGAGGTGCTGGACCTGCCGCGCCTTGCGCAGATCGCGCACCGCCATGGCGTGGTGGTGGCCACTGACAATACGTGGGCTTCCGGCCACGTGCTGCAGCCGCTGGCGCTCGGCGTGGACGTATCGATCCTGGCATCGACCAAGTACATCAGCGGCCATTCCGACCTGATGCAGGGCGCGGTGGTGGTCAAGGACGAGGCGCTGGCGCGCCGCATTGCCGACGCCTACGATGGCTTCGGCCTGGCTATCAGCGCGGACGATGCCTACCTGGCGCTGCGCGGCATCCGCACGCTGGCCGTGCGGCTGGCCCAGCACCAGCGCAATGCCTTGGCGGTGGCGCAGTTCCTGGAAGCGCATGAGGCGGTAGGGCGGGTGTTCTATCCGGCCTTGCCCTCGGATCCGGGCCACGCGCTGTGGCTGCGGGATTTCTCGGGCGCCAACGGGCTGGTCTCGTTCGCGCTGCCCGCCGCCGACGTGGCGGCGGCGCGCAAGCTGGTGGATGCGCTAAGCTTGTTCGGGCTGGGGGCTTCGTGGGGCGGCTATGAAAGCCTGGTGCAGGTGGCCGCGCCGGAGCGCCTGGCGGAACACTCGTACTGGCGTGGCGCCGAGCCGGTGATCCGCCTGCATGTCGGGCTGGAAGCGTCGGAGGATTTGATTGCCGACCTGGAGCAGGGGCTGCAGGGGGTGGCGAGCGCGGTGCCAGCATCAAGGCCGCAACGGCGCGCAGCAGCCTGAGGCCAAAAAAAGAAGCGGGACGGGTGATTGCCCGCTTCGCAAAAAAGCCAGTGTCATCGTTGCGCTGGCTTTCAGTACCCGCTAGCGTGGATGCACCGCGCGGCCTGTCAGCCCGCGCGGTGCATCCTTGGCCGCGGGCAGTGCCGCGGCCGTCAAGCTTCAGATCGCCCAGCCGCCGCCGTAGAACACGGCCAGCGCCAGCGCAATCGCCACGGTGCCCACGTTCAGCTTGCGGTATTCACCGGCCACGATGCGGCCGATCACCAGGGTGCAGAAGCCCAGCATGATGCCGGTGACGATATTGCAGGTCAGCACGATAAAGACCGCGCAGACCAGGCCGGCCATGGCGTCGACCATATCGTCCATGTGCAGCTTGCTGACGCTGCTCAGCATCAGGAGGCCCACGTACATCAGGGCAGGTGCCGTCGCGTACGAAGGCACCAGCCCGGCCAGCGGCGAGAAGAAGATCACTGCCAGGAAGAGCAGGCCTACTACCACCGCGGCCAGGCCGGTCTTGGCGCCGGCCGCCACGCCAACGCTCGATTCGATGTATGCCGCGGCGGGCGCGCCACCGAAGAAGGCCGAGAAGATCGAGCTGAGCGAGTCCGTGGTCAGGGCACGGCCGCCGTTGGGGATCTGGCCTTTCGCATCGAGCTGGCCGGCTTGACCTGCGACGGCGCGAATGGTGCCGGTGGCGTCGAACACGGCCGTCATCACCAGTGCCAGCACGCTGGGCAGCACCGTCAGCGACAGCGCGCCCTTGATGTCCATCGCACCGATCAGCGAGGCATGGCCCGGCGCGCTCAGCGCGGGCAGCGCAAACACGCCAGAGAACTTCACGGCGGGATCGAGAGCCAGCCCCAGCGCGGAGATGGCGACGATCACCAGCAGGATGCCGCCCGGCACCCGGCGCCGTTCCAGGCCGAAGATCGCGGCCAGGCCGAGGACCGACATCACCACCGGGAAGGCCGTGATCTTGCCCAGCGCGACCGGCAGGCCGGCGCCCGGGTTCTTGATCACCAGGCCCACTTCGTTGGAGGCAATCAGCAGCAGGAACAGGCCGATGCCGATGCCTGTGCCGTGCGCCACGCCCGCAGGCAGGTTGCGCAGGATCCAGGAGCGCACGCCGGTCACGGAAATCGCGGTGAAGACCACGCCCATCAGGAAGATCGCGCCCAGCGCCACGGCGGGGGAGAGCCCCTGCCCGAGCACCAGCCCGAAAGCGGTGAAGGCGGTCAGCGAGATCGCGCAGCCAATGGCGATGGGCAGCTTGGCCCACATGCCCATCAGCAAGGAGCCGAAGGCCGCGGTCAGGCAGGTTGCGACGAACACGGCGCTGGTATCGAAGCCCGCCTTGCCGAGCATGCCCGGCACCACGAACACGGAATACACCATGGCCATGAAGGTGGTGACGCCGGCCAGCGCCTCGCGGCGCCCGGTGCTGCCGCGCGCGCTGATCTGGAAGTACCGGTCTAGGAAGCCATTGACTTCGATGGATTCGATGGCGTCGATGGCCTTGGCCTCGATCGCGTCGGTGCCGGGAGCGGTGGCACGGCCGGGGAACGGCTGTTCAAGCATGGCGGAGTGTCTCCTTTGTGGTGCGCTGGGGCGGCGGCTACGTCGCTCATACCCAGGCTGTCTCGCTTTTTCGTTGTCGTTGCCGAGGCCGTCATGCGGGCCGCTGCGCACATATTTGTGTCGCGCTCGGCACTGCATGTAGCCCGGTACGCCGCTGTCGGCCGGTTGCTCGCCACTCCGTGCTGGCGCTGCTGGTCCGACATGGCGCAAGACTAAGGGAGGGGCAGCATTCGTTCATAACGGCGCGAACATGGCTGACATTGGGAAATGAATATGAGTGACGGGTTGCGCTGGCGGCTGGCGGGGCGTTTGGAAAAGCGCGGATTGTGGCTGGGCGCGGGCAGGAAGGCAACTACCAGAGCGGCGATTGTGTGAACGCCGCCCGATTTGTCACGACTGCCCGGACATTTGGTAAGGGTTCCGCCGGCGGGCGCGGCAACTAGACGTATTCGTCTCTTCGCCCCTACACTGCATGGCCGCTCCGGCCCATCAACCGCCTCCACCTGGCTACGCCATGCAAGTAACTTTTCGTTGCGATCCGCTGTTGCAGGAATGCCTGCCGCGCCCGCAGCCTGCCCAGCAGGCGCTGCCGGACTGGGTGCGGGCGATGCGCCCCAAGGCGTTCTCGCCCCTGCACGGCCGGGACATCCGCACCATCAAGCAATGCCCGCCGTTCATCGATGCCATGACCCACGGCTTTGTGATCCTGCTGCCATGCGATGTGCGCGTGGAGCGGGGCGTGTTCTCCTGGGATTGGGACTTGCCAGAGCCGGGCATCGACGGCCATCCGCGCGCGCCGCTGAGCTTTCACGTGCCGGAGCAACTGGGCGGCACGCTACTGCATTCGGATACCGTTGCCCTGAAATTCAACAGCTTCTGGACCATCGAGCTGCCGCCGGGCTGGTCGCTGCTGGCGATGCATCCGGCCAACCGCTGGGATCTGCCGTTCCGCACGCTGAGCGGGCTGGTCGACGCGGACCGCTTCCATGACGTGGGCATCAATTTCCCGGCGCTATGGACCGATGCGGAGTTCGACGGCGTCCTGGCCAAAGGCACGCCAGTTGCGCAGTGCTGCCCGGTGCCGCGAACGGAGTTCGAGCTGTCCTTCGGCACGATCGACGCAGAGGGGGCCGGACGCTACGAGAAGCTGGCGGCGGAGGTGCTGACCACGCCCGGCGTGTATCGCAAGCGCTTTCGCGCGCCGCGCGAGCGGGGTGGTCAGTCCTGATTGCTGCCGAGGCTGCCGAGGCTGCCGCGGCTGGCCAGCAGGGCGCGCAGGGCGCCGAGGTCGGCCCATAGCCGGCCGTGCGGTCCCGAGCACAGCGCTTGCGCGATGCGGCCGAAGGTGTCTGGCGCAACGCGGTAGGCGTGGGCATAGGCGGCAAGGGCCGCGTCGGGCTGGCCGTCTTCCTGCAGCACGATGCCGAGGTTGACCGCCGCCGGCGCGGCGTCCGGACGGCAGGCCAGCGCACTGCGCAAGGCGGCCTGCGCGCCCCGCAGGTCGCGCCGGTCTTGCCGCACCAGTCCGAGCTGGATCCAGCCGTCGTAGTCCTGCGGATGCGCGCCGAGCAGGGCTTCCAGCGTGGCTTGCGCGGCGGGCAGGTCGCGCAGCTCCTGCTGCGCGATGGCCAGGTTCAGGCGCGCCTCCCGGCTGCGCGGCTCCAGCGCCACGGCCCCGCCGAAGGCGCCGGCGGCCTCGGCCTTGCGCCCGAGCGCATGCAGCACTTTGCCCCGCTGGAAATGCGCGCGCGCGATGTTGCCGTCCAGCGCAATGGCGCGGTCCAGCGCCGCCAGCGCGGCTTGCTGTTCGCCGCCTTCGCGCATCGTCTGCGCCAGTTCGATCCACGCCGGTGCAAAACCCGGTGCTCGCTGGATCAGCAGGCCCAGTTCCGCCACGGCATCGGGTGTGCCGCTGCGCAACCTGGCGACGCAGGCGAGATAGCTTGGCTCCAAGGCATTGCCGCTGAGCGCGCAGGCGCGCAGCAGATGCGGCAGCGCCTCTGCCGGCGCGCCATCGGCCAGCGCCGCCCGGCCGGCTATCAGGAGCGAGGGCAGGTGGTCCGGGCGCAGTGCGAGTCCCTGCGCGATATGGCGCCGCGCCAACGCGGCATCGCCGCGCTGCAGGGCAATCTGCGCGCTCAGCTGGCAAACGGCGGGATGCGCCGGATAGCGCCCCATCAGCGTGGCCGCATAACCGGCGGCCGCGTCGATGTTGCCCTGGTTCAGCTGCGCGATGGCCGCCGTCAGTCCGGCTTCCAGCCCGGTATGCGGCTCAGCGGCCAGCGCCGCGTCGGGTCCGCTCTGCTCCGTAGTCGGCTTGGTCATGGCAAGCGGCGTGGTTGCGGTGGGGCAAGCTTAACCGGTCTTGCCTGCCGGCGGCATGCTTGGGCCTGCTTCAGTCAACGTTAGCCAACACTGGCGTGCTGGCCGAACTCCTCCAGCAGCCGCGCGCGATGCTCGTCCAGCCTTGGGGAGCGCTGGAAGCTGCTCGCGCCTGCCTGGTTGCCGATCTTGATCGGATTGCCGGCCAGGGTGATCGGGCGGCCCTCGCCGATGCTGGCTTGCAGCAGCATGCCGCGCGCTTGCACGTGCGGGTCCTCGACGATGTCGGCCACGCTTTGCAGCGGGCCGTGCGGCACGCCCGCACGCTCCAGCGTGTCTGACCACGCGGCACTGTCCGCGTCGGCCAGGCGCGCTTCCAGGCTTGCCTTGAGCTCGGCGTGATGCTGGTTGCGCGCCACCACGGTGGCAAAGCGCGGGTCGGCTGCCAGGTCCGGCTGGCCGAGCGCGGCGCAGAGTTTCTGGAACAGGGTGTCGTTGCCCGCCGCGATGACGATAAAGCCGTCGGCGGTCTTGAACATATCGAACGGCGTGATGGAGGGATGGCGCGTGCCCAGCGGCGCTGGCACCGCGCCCGTGGCGGAGTGCCGCGCGATGGCGTTCTCCAGCAGCGCGACCTGGCAGTCGAGCATGCCGATATCGACGCGCTCGCCCAGCCCGGTGCGGCTGCGCTTGAGCAGCGCGGACTGGATGCCGATGGCGGCGTACAGCCCGGCGCCCAGGTCGCCGATGGACACGCCGACCCGCACCGGGGCGCCGCCGGTCTGGCCGGTCACGCTCATCAGCCCGCCCATGGCCTGCACCACCATGTCGTAGGCGGGCCGGTCTCGGTAAGGGCCGGTCTGGCCAAAGCCGGAGATCGACGCATAGACCAGGCGCGGGTTGGCCGCGTGCAGGGCCTCCCAGGTAAAGCCGAGCTTTTCCATCACGCCGGCGCGGAAGTTCTCCACCAGCACGTCCGCGCCCGCGATCATCGCCGCCAGCACTTCGCGGTCGCGCGGGGATTTCAGGTCCAGCGCGATGGATTCCTTGTTGCGGTTGACGGAGGCGAAGTACGCCGACTCCCCATCCACGAAGGGGCCCACGTGCCGGGAGTCGTCACCGCCTTCGGGGTTCTCGATCTTGATCACGCGCGCGCCAAGGTCGGCCAGCATCATGGTGCAGTAGGGGCCGGCGAGCACACGGGTCAGGTCCACCACGGTAAGGCCCGCGAGCGGGAGGTCTGCGGCAATGCGATTCATGGAAATCCTCTAAATCATTCGGGACCGGGCGAGCCCGGATACAGCGGGTGAGAGGGCAGCGCGCGCCGTGGCTCAGTCGATCTTGGCGCCGCTGCTCAGGGTCAGCTCCGTGACCGTCTTGCCTTCACGTTGCGCAAACTGCTTGAATTCCGCGGGCGACGCCGACGGCGAGACTTCCTCGCCGCGGCTCGCCAGCCGGGCCCGCAGGTCCGGCCTGGCGAGGGCCTTGGCCGATGCGGCAAAGAGCTTCTCGATCACGGCCGGTGGCGTTTGCGCCGGGGCAAACAGCCCATACCAGTTGGTTACGTCGTAGCCCTTGATGCCGGCTTCGGCGATGGTCGGATAGTTCGGCAGCACCGACGAGCGCTTGGCGGAGGTGACAGCAATGCCGACCACCTTGCCGGTATCGATCATGGCCTGCACGGAAGCCGGCGTGGCAAAGGTGAGCTGCGCGTCGCCGGCGGCCACCGCCTGCGCGGACGGCGCGCCTCCCTTGTAGGGCACGTGGGTGAGCTGCACGTCGGCCAGCTTGGTGAACTGCACACCAGCCAGGTGCGTGATCACGCCGTTGCCGGAGGACGAGTAATTGAGCGCGCCGGGATGCTGGCGGGCTTTTGCCAGCAGGCTGGCGACGCTGGTGATGCCGGATTCCTTGTTGGCCGCGAGCAGCAGCGGCGAGACGGTCAGCCGCGTAATGGGCGCAAAGTCCGTGGGCTCGTAGCGGATGTTCTTGTAGAGCACCTTGTCGCTGCCCATCACGCTGGCGGTGGCGATATACAGCGTGTAGCCATCGGCCGGCGCCTTGGCCACGGTGTCGGCGGCAATGGTGGTGCCGGCGCCGGGCTTGTTGTCCACGATGACGGGCTGCCCGAGTTCCTTCGACAGCGCGTCGCCATACAGCCGCGCGACATTGTCGGCGCCGCCGCCGGCGGGGAAGCCGATCACCACGCGGATCGGCTTGATCGGGAAGGCGTCCGTCGCCAGCGCGGGGCCGGCCAGCGTGGATGCTGACGCGAGCAGGAACAGCAGGGTTGGGTGCCGCTTGATCATCGTTGTCTCCAGGTTTTGTTTTTGCGTTCTATGTGCTGCCGCGCCGGCTCTGCCGTACTTACCTGCCGGTGAATACCGCAGGGCGTTTCTCGCGCCACGCCGCGGCGCCTTCGCGCAGATCCGCCGATGCTCCGGCTCGCGCGATCTCGCGTTCCAGCGCGGCCGTGTCCAGCGCGCCGCGCGCGATCTGGTTCAGCGCTTGTTTCATGCCCAGCAGGGCAATCGGCGCCATGCCCGCGAGCGTGGCGCTAAGCGCTTCCACCCGCGGCGCCAGCGCGTCGGCGGTGACGATCTCGGTCAGGAAGCCCACCTTCAGCATCTCGTCGGCATCGAGCCGGGCGGCCGTCAGGAAAAGCCGCTTGGCCGTATCCACGCCCAGCCGGCTCACATAGCGTTCCAGCCCGCCCCGGTAGAAATGCAGCCCGAGCCTTGCTGCCGGCATGAACATGTCGCAGTGAGGCACGCCCACGCGGAAGTCGCAGGCCAGGCAGAGGTCCGTGGCGCCGCCATACACGCCGCCGTTGACCGCCGCGATGGTGATGGGGCGCGCGGCTTCGATCAGGTCGATCAGTTCGCCAAACTCCGGCGCCCCCGCGGTATCCGCGTTGCCGAGCGAGCTGATGTCGTAGCCGCTGCAGAAGTACTTGCCGGCGCCGGTGAAGCGCAGCACCAAAACGTCCTCCATCGCGTTGACAGAGTTGATATGCTCGCGCAGTACCTGCAAATCATGCGGACTGAGCCGATTAGCCATCTCGGGCCGCTCGAAAGTGATCGTTGCGACGTTTTTATCGATGCTGAGCCGGGGTTCGCCTTGTTTTTGCATATAAGATTGATGTTTAGATATATTGAAATTGATTTTAGATATGCCCAAAGAGTCGTCAAATCGAGGTTTACCCGTGCAATCGCTCCAGGACAGGATCCGGGAGGCCATTGAGGAAGAGATCCACGCCGGCAAGCTGAAGCCGGGTTCGCAGCTGGACGAGCGCGCGCTGGCGGAGCAGTTCGACAGTTCCCGCACGCCGGTGCGCGAAGCCTTGCTGACGCTGGCGGCCCAAGGGCTGGTGACGATTGCCCCGCGCGCCGGGATCTTCGTGCACAAGGCGAGCGTGGCCGAGCTGGTGGCGATGTTCGAAACGCTGGCTGAGATGGAGGGCGTGGTGGCACGGCTGGCCACGCAGCGCATCAGCGAGCCCGGCAGGGCGGCGCTGGCGTCGGCATTCGAGCACGGGCGGGCCTATGTGGAGGCGGGCGACCACCCTGGCTATGTGGCATCCAATCGCGACTTCCACGATGTGCTCTACCACGCCTGCGCCAACCCATACCTGGCTGATCAGATCCGCATGCTGCGCCGGCGCCTGTCGATCTACTGGCGCCATCGCGGGCTGATCAATCCTGCTCGCGTGCCGGGTTCCTTCCAGGAACACGGCGTGATCGTGGCAGCCGTGCTCGACGGCAACGGGGACGCGGCTGCCGCGGCGATGCGCGCGCACATCTCGGCGGGCGGCAAGGCCATCGCCGACCTGGTGCTGCTGGCGCAGGAATCCTATGACGAATCCGCCGCTGGTTCGGGTACGCGATAACGGGGCGGCGAACGCGTCCGGGTGACAACTGGTAGCATCGCAAACAGCTTGTCCGGGCCGGCTGTGTGCCTACCCGACGACTCCGTATGGAGGGGGCGGCAAGCGCGCAAAAACGCTTGCAATAAGCAGCCGCCCCCGGTCTTCAACGCTCTCTTGCCGAGTGTCTGCAACGTGTCCGCCGAACCCTATTTCTACGAGCCCGCCAACGGGCATGGCCTGCCGCATGATCCCTTCAACGCCATCGTCGGGCCGCGCCCGATCGGCTGGATCTCCTCGCGCGGCAGCGACGGGATAGTCAATCTCGCGCCCTATAGCTTCTTCAACGCCTTCAACTACACGCCGCCCATCGTGGGTTTTTCCAGCATTGGCTACAAGGACAGCGTGCGCAATATCGAGCAGACCCGTGAGTTCTGCTGGAACCTGGCCACGCGGCCGCTGGCCGACGCCATGAACGCGAGCTGCGCGGCCGTGCCGCCGGAGGTCGACGAGTTCGAGCTAGCCGGGCTCACCCCGGTGGCCTCGCGCAGGGTCGCGGTGCCGCGCGTGGCGCAAAGCCCGGTCTCGTTCGAATGCAAGCTCACCCAGCTGGTCCAGCTCGAAGGCGTCGATGGCCACAAGGTGCCGACCTGGCTGGTGCTGGGCGAGGTGGTCGGCGTGCATGTGGACAAGGCGCTCCTGAAGGACGGCATCTATGACACAGCCGCAGCCCGGCCGATCCTGCGCGGCGGCGGCCCGGCCGACTACTTCGAGATCGGGCCCGAGGCGCTGTTCCGCATGCGGCGCCCGCGCTGAGCGCTTGCTGGGCGCTGTTGAGGGATTCCAGGCCGGCAGATTGCCGGCTTTTTCATACCTGCAAATTTCGCCTTGACAGACAGATCTGTCTACGAAAATAATGCAGACAGGTCTGTATCATTTGCTGTTTGCCAAACGCGCTACAGGCCACCCTTTTGAATCCCGTTCTGTCGCAGCCAGGAGAAGTCGATGTCGTCCAACCCCGAAATCCGTCCGCCCGTGCCCCCGTTCACCCGTGAAACCGCCATCCAGAAGGTGCGCGGCGCCGAAGATGGCTGGAACAGCCGCGACCCCGAGCGCGTGGCGCTGGCCTACACCGTCGACAGCGCCTGGCGCAACCGCGCGGAGTTCGTGAACGGGCGCGAGGCCATCGTCGGCTTTCTGGCGCGCAAGTGGCAAAAGGAGCTGGACTATCGCCTGATCAAGGAACTGTGGGCCTTCGAAGACAACCGCATCGCGGTGCGGTTCGCGTACGAGTGGCATGACGATTCGGGTAACTGGTATCGCTCCTACGGCAACGAGAACTGGGAGTTCAACGAGGCCGGCCTGATGCAGCGCCGCTTTGCGTGCATCAACGATGCACCGATCAAGGAGGCCGACCGCAAATTCTTCTGGCCCCTGGGGCGCCGGCCGGACGATCACGCCAGCCTGAGCGATCTAGGCCTTTAAGCCACTCGGCCCGATCAGGGATAATCCCCCCACTTTTCGCAGCAAGGAACACTTCAGCCATGGCCACGCCTTCCGCCCGCGAGCGCATCCTGGATACCGCGGCCCGCCTGTTCTACCAGGATGGGCTGCGCGCGACCGGCATCGACAAGATCATCGCCGAGTCCGGCGTGGCCAAGATGTCCTTGTACCGGCATTTCGCGTCCAAGAACGAGTTGATCGCGGCCTTCCTCGACCGGCGCCACGAGAGCTGGATGGGCTGGTTCGAGCAGGACGTGGAAGCGCGTTTCACCGCCGGCCCTGGCTTGGAGGTGATCGCGGACGCGCTGGCCGACTGGTTCACCGGCGGGGATTTTCGTGGCTGCGCGTTTATCAATGCGGTGGCGGAGGCGGGCGCCTCCGGCGAGGGCACCCAGGTGGCGCAATCCGTGGCACACAAGGCGGAGCTGGCGGCCTTTATCGGTTCGCTGGCCAGGCGGCTTGGCCTGCCGGAGCCCGAGGCCATCGCTGAAGAGGCGATGCTTTGCGTGGAAGGCATGATCGTGCGGTACCAGATGACAGCCGATCCGGGCGTGGTCGATGCCGGGCGGCGCTTGCTGCGCCGGCTGCAACAAGCGCACTGAAGGGGCGGGTTGCCTCTAGCCCGCCTGGGCCACGCTTTGGGCCTGGCTCCTTTGCCCTTCGTCCGCGGCGATGGCCACCCGGTTGCGCCCGGACGCCTTCGCCTCGTATAGCGCTTCGTCACTTGCATTGAAGAAGACCCGCAGGCTTGCGAAACGTGCGCGGCCCTCTGCGATAGCCACACCGATGCTGACTGTGAGTACCTGGTTGGCGCTCCCCGCATTTGGGATCGCCAAGCTCTCGACTGCCGAGCGAATCTTCTCGGCCACGGCGATGGCACCTTCCACGCCTGTGTTGGGCAGCAGCACGGCGAATTCCTCGCCGCCATAGCGGGCGGCATAGTCGCCAGGCCTGCGGATATTGTCGGCAATGCAGCGGGCGACCGCGGCCAGCGCGTCGTCGCCGCCCGCGTGCCCGTAGCGGTCGTTGAAGCTCTTGAAATGATCGACATCGATCATGAGCAGGGACAAGGTTTGCTGGTTGCGCCATGCCCGGCGCCATTCGATGTCGGCGGCTTCATCCAGGGCGCGCCGGCTGCCGACACCGGTCAGGCCGTCCGTGTTGACCATGAGCCGCAGATGTTCTTCCATCGCCAGCCGGCGTCTGAACTGCTGGGCAATCAGCACCGAGAGGGCGATGAGCATGATGTCGAGGGCGAGGATCAGCCCGCCAAGCAGCCACGCCCTTTTGCGCCATTCCGCGTAAACGTCGTCAGTCGACAGGCCAACGACAACCATCAGCGGGAAGCCGGTAATGTGGCGGAAGTCATATAGCCGTTCAGTGCCATCCAGTGCGGCAATGCCGACATAGGATCCTTGCGAGGCTTGAGTAAGCGGAGCGAAGGACGGGCTGCTGGCAATGCTCTGCCCAATGGTGCCTGGGTTGTCCGGGCGGCGCATGAGAACGATGCCATCGTCCCGCAGCAGCGTGATGGTGCCCCCCGGGCCAAGCTTCGTCCCCTCGAAGAGCCGCCTGAAATAGTGGATGCGCAGCGTGCCGACGACGATGCCGGCAAAGCTGCCGTCGGCGTGCGACAACCTTCGGCTAAGGCCGATCGACTGGCCACCGTCCGTCATGCGAGGCTGGAACGGCTGGCTGAGATACAGCCCTGCAGTGGCCGAATCGCGATGCACCTTGAAGTAATCCCGGTCAGCGAGATTGACGGGACGCGCAGGGGTCGAGCGGGAGTCGAGCACGAGTTGGCCTTGCTCGTCCGTCACCAGCAGGGAGCCCACGTCCGTTGCGGTCGTGGAGCGGTCAAACAACACTAGCTGGCGGATGGCGGGAGGCAACCGGAGAATCTCGGGATCCTTGACGCCGTCGATCACCGAGTGCATCGACAGCTCATAGATTTCCAGATTGCGGGCGATATCGTGCTCCAGGATCAGCGAGAGATTGGCGGCCCCCTCTTGTGCGCGTGCAAACGCGTCCTGACGCATTTCAAAGAGCGCACAGCCTCCGATGGCGGCGATGGCAACAGCAAGCGCGACGCTGCTGGCCACGAAAAGATTGGGGGACTTGAAGTTCACTTTTTTGACGCCGGCCAAGGCTATCTGGGGTTTTTGTTTGGGATTGTCACTCCGCCCAAGCGCGAGCGCGCCGATTGTACTCGCTCAAATACACGTGCCCCGCACTGATCCTACTTCATCATGTTGCTCCTGGCCCAATGCCTTGGGAAACCTCGCGCCGGCGGGTTGCTTCTCGTGTCGGTGAGCGACTTCAGCACTTGGCAGATGCGCGCGCCGTCAACACGATGATGTTCTGCCCGGGCAGCGGTCGCGCGCTGCACGCGGGGCAAGTATAAATTCTGATAAGGGCCGGCGGGCGCCATCCCGAGCGCGTTGGGATAGTGGCGTAGCGTACAAAGTGCAGAGAAATCCCGGCGTAGACTCAAAATGACAAAGGCCACGGGAGATTTGAGTTACCGGCGGGCGCACATACCGGCCCCGGCGTCGCTAGGTGCGACGCTGTGTCCCACCCGTATCGAACCGAATGAAACTGAAAGGGGCGGCCTTGGCAGCCGCGCGTCCCTATAATCAGCCACCCATTTTCTCGGCACCAAATGTCATTCGCACATCGGATTGTCTTGTGGCTCGCGTTGCTCGGCATGGCGCTGCACACGCCATGGCCGATGATGGCCCACGGGCAATCCGCCGAGGGAGTGATCGATCACACGATCTGCAGTGCAGGCGGGATCCCCGTCGTCTCCATAGACGATCAAACGTCCCCGAATAAGGACGCCCCCGGCGGCCACGAGAGCCTCAGCGATTCCCTGTGCTGCCTGGTCTGCGCGGATCTCGGCAACACCAATGCGATACCGCACGTACCGTTTGCCTTTCTGCCTCACCTCAGACAGCTTGGCTTCGCGCGGCCAGTGTTACAGCGGAATGCTTATCGGCCCCCGGGAGTTCTTCGCGCGACGGCCCGAGCGCCGCCCTTGGCATGAGTGGCTTTGCCTGACCACCCGCGCGCTCCACACAGCGCGCGCCCATGCCACGGGCGAATTACCGGTTCGCCCCCGTATTGCCCAGAACACCATGAATCCGATCCTTCGCGCCGGCACCGCAGGTGCCGCCTTGCTATGTCCCGCATTTGCGTTCGCGTGCGCAAGCTGCGGCTGCACCCTGAGTTCTGATTGGGACAGCCAGGGGTTCTATTCCGACTCCGGTCTGCGCCTCGACCTGCGCTATGACTACCTGAACCAATCCCAGTTGCGATCGGGCACGGGCGCGGTTAACCGCGCGGCCTATCCCATCCCGAACGACCGTGAGCTCGAGCAAGGCACAATCAACCGCTACACCACGCTCGGCATTGACTACAGCTTCAACTCGGACTGGGGCGTCAACGTCCAGGTGCCCTATGTGAGCCGGACCCACTCCACAATCTCGCCTGGAGACACCGATGTGTCGGGCTCGTCCGGCAACGGGCTGGGCGATGTCCGCGTGATCGGCCGCTACCAGGGGCTTCTGGAGACCAAGAACTTTGGCCTTCAGCTCGGCGTCAAGCTGCCAACCGGCGGGTTCCACCAGAATTTCAATTCGGGGCCATCGGCCGGCACCCCGCTCGACCGCGGCCTGCAATTCGGCACCGGCACCACCGACCTGATGGCGGGTGTCTACTACTACAGCCCGATCAGCCAGGATTTCGACGGTTTCGCCCAGGCGATGGTGCAGCTGCCGCTTGATTATCGGGAGCAGTACAAGCCGGGTATGTCCCTATCGGTGAACGCCGGGGTGCGATACGTGCACTTCGAGGCCGTCACTCCCCAGTTGCAGGTCAACACGCGGGTGGCCAAGCGCGACCTTGGCGACAATGCGGACACGGCGAACAGCGGCGGCACGCTGGTGTACCTGAGCCCGGGCGCCACGGTGAGCCTGAGCAAGCAGGTCAAGCTCTACGCCTTTATCCAGTTGCCGATCTACCAGCGTGTCAACGGGCTGCAACTCGCCCCGCGCTGGACGGGGACGATCGGCACCCGCTACGTCTTCTGATCCTGCTGATCCTGCCAGGCCGGCCGGGGCCACGGGGCCCGGCCGGCGATCCGACGGCCTACGGCCTGAGCAGCGGTACGACCTGCTTCTCCAGCAATTCCAGGTCGACGGTGGGCTCTGCATGCCAGCCGTCCCTGCGCAGAATGCCGTGCTGGTCGACCACGAATGTCACCGGGATGCGCCACAGGCGCCCGAAGCCCTTTACGTCGGCGTCGCCGACGAAGGCCAGCGGGAAGGTGTAGGACTTCATCACCGTCTGTGCTTCTGCCTGGTCGCTGGCCTTGTCGATGCTCACGGCAATCACATCCACGCCTTGCGCGTGATATTTTCGATAGAACTCCTCAAGCGCCGGCATTTCTTTACGGCATGGCGCGCACCAGGTCGCCCAGAAGTTGATGATCGTAACTCGGCCAGCCGCAACGGCCGGCGTGACGTGGTGACCGTTGGTGAGCTTGATATCGAAAGCCGGGACCGGCTCACCGACCTCCAGTCCGCCAGCCACGGCTGACATCGAGAACAAAGCACAAGTCAGAACCGAGAGCATGCGCATTTGATGGCACTCCAAAGCCATTTAGTAGTCCGCATTTTACTGCCGCAGGCAGATTCATAAACGCACCTCGCTGCGTCGCCCACCTCATCGCAGGCGGGGGGGCGCATGCGGATCGAGCAACGGCAGCAAATTGGGAAGTCCGTATTGTCGATTGTTGGGTAGGGGCGGCATTGGACAGGCGCTTGTGGCGCGGCCGCACAAGCAGCCGGTTTCGATAGGGGGGGCAGAAGAGTTTGAAGCCGGACTTGCGACGCGGTGCGAGAGCACCGGTATGGCAATACATGGCCGTAGCAAGCTTTGACGCCGCTGCCACTTGTGTTTCGCATGGCGAATGCCGCGTTGCAGATGCGCGATTCACGCCCGGAACGGGTAGCGTGCAGCGGCGTTGATGCGTCATGCGCCGTAGTAGAAGGGGCTGCGCACGGCATCGATCCGCGGTTGCATGCTGGCGCTGGCCTGAGACTGGCCTTCAGCCTGCGGCGGCGTGCTTGCCGCGGCCCCCTTCGCTGCTGCGGCATCTTCCGCTGCCACCTTGGCTTCGGCCGCTTGAATGTCCTTGGGATAGGTCGCGTCGTCGCCACGGCTCGGCTGGTAGCCGGCCTGTTCCAGCCGGATCAGATCGGCGCGGACTTCGGCGCGGGTGAGGGGTGCCTGCTCGCTTTGCGCGAAGGACAGGGCCGGCGCTGCCAGGGCGCAGGACAGCAAGACAGTGCGAACGATGGCTTTCATGATGCGTTACCTCTTTCAGTTGGAATGCCCCGGTGTCGCTGGGGCCGTCGCGCTTTCATCGAGATAATGAAAGGCTGAAACCAGTATTGGTTTTGCACGGTGACCTCGACCTGACCATCTCATTACATTCCCGTCATGCACCGCTAGTGCCCCTAGTGCCGCTAGGGCCGCTTTTTTACGTTGGCCGCAGTGATCGATGGCCGCATTCCAGGACGCCAGGGCCGCCGGTAACGCCGTCGAATCGATTACAGATTTGTCATTCAGGCGCGCCGCGCCAACGGCTATCATCCGAGCATGCAGGGCGCCCGGAGCGCGCCTTGCCGGCACTGGCTAGGCGAGGGCAGACATGAGAATTCTGGTGGTGGAGGACGAACCCAAGACTGGCGAGTACCTGCGCAAGGGGCTGACCGAATCGTCCTTCGTGGTCGACCTGGCGGTGACCGGCGCCGATGGCCTGCACCAGGCGCTGGACGCGGCGTACGACCTGGTCATCCTCGACGTGATGCTGCCCGGCATGAACGGCTGGGATGTGCTCAAGCAGCTGCGCGAGCACAAGGACACGCCGGTGCTGTTCCTGACCGCGCGCGATGAAGTGGAGGACCGTGTGCGCGGGCTGGAGCTGGGCGGCGACGACTATCTCGCCAAGCCCTTCGCCTTTGTCGAGCTGCTGGCGCGGGTGCGCACCTTGCTGCGGCGCGGCCCGGTGCGCGAGGCCGACCGCATCGAGATCGAAGACCTGGAGATCGACCTGATCCGCCACCGCGTGACGCGCGCCGGCCGGCGCATCGAGCTGACGCCGCGCGAGTTTTCCCTGCTGCATTTCCTGGCGCGCCGGCACACCGAGGTGCTGAGCCGCACACAGATCGCCTCCCATGTCTGGGACATGAATTTCGATAGCGATACCAATGTGGTGGATGTGGCGGTGCGCCGCCTGCGCGCCAAGATGGACGACGATTTCCAGCCTAAGCTGATCCACACCGTGCGCGGCATGGGCTATGTGCTGGAGTGCCGGGAAACCTGATGCGCAGGCTCTCGCTCACTGCCCGCCTGGCGCTCGCCTTTGGCCTGGTTGCCGCGATCGTGTTCGGCGGCGCGGGCGCTTACCTGTACGGCGCGCTGGCCACGCAGGTGATAGAGCGCGACGATGCGGAACTGCTGCGCAAGGCGGCGCGCGCGCGCACCGAGCTGATGGAGCAGGGTGCCCAGCCCAACAGCGACTGGCGGGAAGTGGCCGGCGTGGTGTCCGGCAACGACGAGTATGCGCTGGTGGTGCGCGCCCCCGGCGGCGCCGTGCTGCTTGCCGCCAATGCCGGAGAAGGGCTGCCCGCCGTGCAGCCGGTGGCGCCGGTGGCACCCGATGCGCAGCTCGGATTCGAAGCGATCCGCGCCTGGACCACGCAGCAGGGCTACCCGGTGCACGGCGTGCAGGTGTTGGTCCCCATCGGGCCCGGCGCGGGCGCCACCTCCACTTCCACCTCCACCACCACCCCGCAAACGCTGACCTTCACGCTCTACCAGACCGCCATCTCCCGCACCACGTTGCTGCGCGCATACCGCGCGAAACTGCTGCTGACGGGACTGCTGGGCACGCTGGGCGTGGCCGGGTTTGGCTACCTGGTGCTACGCGCCGGCATGGCGCCGCTGCGGCGCATCGCCGCCGGGGCATCGTCGGTCACGGTGCGGCGGCTCGAACTGCCGATCGACCCGGCGCAGCTGCCGCCCGAACTGGCGGAACTGGCTGCGGCCCTGCAACAGATGATGGACCGGTTGCGCGATGGGTTCGAACGTCTTTCCCAGTTTTCCGCGGACCTGGCGCACGACTTCCGCACGCCCATCGGCAACCTGCTCGGGCAGAGCCAGGTAGCGCTGTCGAGCGAGCGCAGCGCCGACGAATACCAGGCGCTGCTGGCGTCCAATATCGAGGAATACGAACGGCTCGCCCGCATGATCGAGAACATGTTGTTCCTCGCGCGGGCTGAGAACGCCCGCGTGGCGGTCAATCCGGCGCGCCTGGACCTGGCGCGCGAGCTGGGCGCGCTATCCGACTATTTCGAGGGACTGGCGGAGGCGAGCGGGGTGGCGATCGCGGTGGATGGCGGGGGCGCCGTGCTGGCCGATCCGCTGCTGCTGCGGCGCGCGGTCAGCAACCTGGTGGCCAATGCCATCCGCTACACGCCCGCCGGGCAAACGGTGGTGATGGCGGCGCGCACAGGTCCCGCAGGCAGCAGTATCGAAGTGCGCAACCCCGGGGCCGGCATCGCGCCGGAACACCTGCCCAGGCTGTTCGATCGCTTCTTTCGCGGCGATCCCGCCCGTACCAACTCGGGAGAGTCGGCGGGCATAGGCCTGGCCATCGTGAAGTCCATCATGGACTTGCACCATGGGCACGTTGAGGTGGAATCCGAAGTCGGGGGAACCACGGTCTTCAGGCTACTGTTTCCGGCGAGCATGGCAGATCCTGCGTCGTAGGATGTCGTTGCCGGTGTTACTGCCGCAGCGACGTGATCAGCCGGATGCCGAGCAGCGCCATCACGCCGCCGGCCGCGCGATCCAGCCACAGCTTGAAGCGCAGGTAGAAGGCGCGCGGCCCCGCCGACGACAGCGCGATCGCCACGATGGCGTACCAGCCCGTCTCGATGGCAAAGACCATCAGCGGCAGCGCCAGCAGTAGCGGCGCCGGCACCTGGGCGGGCAATAGCGCGGCAACCACGCTGGCGTAGACCACCGCCGTCTTGGGGTTGCTCAATTGCGTGGCGAAGCCGCTCAGCAAGGCGCGGCCGCGCCCCGGGGCGGGCGATCCACCGCCTGCCGGCGCGCCGGCAGCCATCGCTAGGGGCGCGCTGGCGCCGAAAGCCAGCGCCGATAGCCAACGTCGATAGGCCCGCTCAGTCAGTGCCGAACCCCGCCCCGCTCAGCGCCGCAATCGTCTGCACCAGCTCCTCGCGCAGTGTCGCCACGAGTTGCGCTGCCGGCAGGGCGCGCGCCAGTGGCGCGGCTTGCCCGGCCCATTGCGCGGCGTAGTCCGCATTGCCGCGCGCCTTGGCCGCCGCATGCAGCGCCTTGCCGGCGTCATAGGTGATGGGGTAATCGGGGATCGCCGGGCGGTCCGCCGCCTCGCCCAGCTCGGTCAGCCGGTTGACGAAGCCGCGCGCGGCCCGGCCGGAAATGGCGCGGGTCAGCGTGGTGCTGGCCGGCTGGTCCGCCAGCAGTGCGGCGCGGTAGGGCGCGTCGGCCACGGTCTCCGGGCAGGCGACGAAGGCGGTGCCGAGCTGCGCGGCCTGCGCGCCCAGCGCCAGCGCCGCGGCAATGCCGGCGCCGTCCATGATGCCGCCGGCGGCGATCACGGGCACGCTGGTGTTGCGGACCAGCAGCCGTACCAGCGCCAGGGTGCCGAGGCCTTCGTCATGCCCCTGCGGCTTGAACGTGCCGCGGTGGCCGCCGGCTTCCACGCCCTGGGCCACGATGGCATCGACGCCGGCATCGGCGATCTGCCGCGCTTCGTCCAGGCTGGTGGCCGTGGCCATCAGGAAGATGCCGGCTGCGTGCAGCGCGTCGATCCGGGCCTGCGCCGGCAAGCCGAAATGGAAGCTCACTACCGCGGGCCGCTCTTCCAGCAGCATCGCGAACATGGCATCGTCGGCGACAAAGCTGGTGTAGATCTCGCGCAGGGCGGCGGGCGGCGTGGCGCCGAATTCGGCGAAGCTCGGCGCCAGGTAGGCCAGCCATTGCGCCTCGCGCGCCGGGTTTGCGACGGCGGGAGCATGGCAGAACAGGTTGATGTTGAAGGGCTTGTCCGTCAGCGCGCGGGTCTCGCGGATGGTCTTGCGAGCGCCGTCGGCGTCCATGGCGCCGACGCCGAGCGAGCCCAGGCCGCCGGCATTCGACACGGCCGCGGCAAGCGCCGGCGTGCCGACGCCTGCCATTGGGGCCTGGATGATCGGGGCGGCTAGGCCGAGCCGGGAGAGCAGCGTACGCGGTTGCGTGGCGTGGATGGGGTTGGTCATTGACGGTTTCCTCGTTGAGGGGTGGGTTCTGTGCCGCGCGCCGGGCATGCGATGGCCTTCACAGGAAGCACAAGGCGGCAGAGGCCAGCAACGCGACAGCGGCGGCGGCAAGCGGGCCGCTGAAGCTATGGCTGTGCGCCATCAGCGCATCGGATACCAGCGGGCCGGCGATCTGGCCTACGCCATAGGCGGCGGTCATGATGGCAAGCAGGTTGAATGTCACGCGGTGTGCCACGCGCTTTGCGGCGGGCATGGCGATGGTCACGGTGCCCACGAAGGTGCCGCCCACCAGCAGCGCGCTAGCCAGGTAGGCCACGGCCGCGTGGCTGAGCGCGGGCAGGATCACGCCCACCGCCTGCACCAGCAGGTTGAGCGCAAGCGCGCGCCGCGTGCCGAGGCGGCCGTGCAGCGCATGCCAGAGAAAACACGAAGGTGCCGCGCCAAGGCCGAAGGCGGCCCAGATATGGATGGGATCGATGTGGCCGAGCGCGTCGCGCACAAAGAGCGGCAGGTAGGTTGCCGTGACGATGTAGCCGAATCCCGCCAGCCCGTAGCTGGCCACCAGCGGCCAGGGCCCCGGGCCGCTGGCATTGGCCTCGCCCGTGGCACTGGCAACGCCATGCGGCTGGTGTGCTTGCACGCGGCCCCCAAGATACGGCCATGCCAGCAGGCTAAGCACGGCGGCGCCGCCGCCTATCGCGATCCACAGCAAAGGGCTGTGCCAGCCCGCCAGGTTGCCGGCGGCGATCAGTTCGGCGGACAGCAGGATGCCGGCACCAACCCCCGAGAACAACAGTGGCGCGCCATGCGGATGGCCGACCACCTGGAACAGCCACACGGACGCGCAGATCAGTGCGATGGCACTGAGCACGCCCGCCAGGAAGCGCACGCCGATAAAGAACCAGGGGGCGGCCGGCACTGCCAGCGCCACCAGGCACAAGGCGGTGCCGAAAAGGGCGATGCGGCAAAAGCGCGGCGCAACGCGCTGCGACATGCGGGTGACCGCGAGGGCGCCCACGAGATAGCCCGCATAGTTGGCGGACGCGGCCAGCGAGCCGGCGCTGACGCTCAGCAGGCCGTCGCGCACCATCAGCGGATACATGCCGGTGAACGCGAAGCGTCCGAAGCCCATGCCCACCGCCAGCACCAGCGCGGCGGCCAGCGATGGCATCCAGGGCGCCATGGCATTGCCCAAAGACTGCGGCGCTGCTGTGACGTTGCGGGTCCTAGCCATGCTGCAGCTCCGTCAAAAACGCCTCGTATGCCGAGGTGGCAAAACCCGAACGGCGCACCAGCAAGGTGTGCGCGGTACGCACTGGCACGGCTTGCAGGCCTGCGGCATCGGGGTGCAGCGCCAGCAGCGACCTTGGCAGGATGGCCACGGCCGAGCCCGCCGTCACGCAGGCCAGGATCGCGTGGTAAGACGCCAGTTCCAGCACGTTCAGCGTCAGCCGGGGGCCCTCGCCGCTGGCGAGCCAGGCCTCGGCGCACAGGCGGTACGTACAGCCGCGCGAGAACGTAGCCAGGCTGCGCAGCTTGATGTCCTGCGGCGTGCGCACCGGCGGATGGCTGTGCGGCAGCACCAGCAGCAGTTCTTCGGAGAACAGGAACGTGCCTTCCAGGCCCGGGCCGAGCACGTCCATGTCCAGCGTGTCCGGCGCGCCTTCGGATGGATGGGCCACCACGGCGCAGTCGATGCGATGCGCCAGCAGTGCGTCGATCAGGGCTTGCGTGGTGCCGGTCTGGATCTCGATCCGCACATCCGGCCATTTGCCGTGATAGCGCGCCAGCGGGCGGGGCAGCCGGCTGGCGGCCGAGCTTTCCATGCTGCCCACGCGCAGCGTGCCCGAGGGCACCTCGCTGCGCATGGATTGGCGGGCCTCCTCGGCCAGCGCCAGCAGCCGCTCGGTGTAGCCCAGGAAGCGCTGGCCTTCCGGCGTCAGGGTCATGCGCTTGCTGTCGCGCAGGAACAGGACGACGCCGAGCTCCTCTTCGAGCTGCTTGACGCGCGTGGTGACATTCGACTGCACGCGGTCCAGGGTCTTGGCGGCCCGCGTGACGCTTTCTTCAAGCGCAACGGCCCGGAAAATCTCAAGTTCGGCCAGATCCACGGCAATCCTTTGGTTGAAATTTGTTCTTGAAACGAGAACAAATTTCAGATAACTATCATATATAAGGATTGATAAGTCAAGGAAGCCCTGAGGCCAGCAGGGTCGGCGGGCCGGGAAAGATTGGGGCGTGGCCTGCCGTTCAGCGGCGCTTGCGGCCTGGGGACGGCGCCGGGCGATAGCGGGCGCGCAGGGTTTCCAGAAGCATGGGCAGTGCCGGGGCAGGATTGCCTGCCGCATAGACCACCGCCACGCCGATGCGCAGGTCCGCCTGCTCCTTGAGTTCCTTGTAGACCACACCGGCTCGCTCCATCGCTTGCAGGGAGGACGGCACCAGCGCCACGCCCTGGCCGTCGGCGATCAGGCCCAGCAGCACATGGTGGTCCGCCGGCTCCGGCACGCGCGGCGGCGCAAAGCCGAGCGCGCGGAAGACGGCCTCGTAGTGGTCGAAATAGGCAGGGTTGAGCTTGCGCTGGGACCAGAACAGCGGATCGTCTTGCAACTCCAGCAGTGAAAGGCGCTTGCGCCTGGCCAGCCGGTGGGTGGCCGGCAACGCCGCCACCAGCGGATCGTCGAACAGGCGCTCCACCACCAGCTCGCCGGTGGCCGACGGCAGGCCGATCAGCGCTGCGTCCAGGGCGCCGCGGCGCAGGTCGGCGATGGACTGCTGCGAGATCTGGCGTTTTTGCAGCAGCCGGACCTCCGGCGCCTGCGCCTGCAATGCCGGCGCGAGCCAGGTGAACAGGGCGGCATCGAACACGGTGGTGATGCCCAGGCGCAGCCCGCTGTTGCGCGTGGCGCGCTGCCGGGCCCGGGCGAGCAGGGCATCGGCGCTGGCCAGCAGCTCGCGCGCCTCGGGCAGCAGGCGGCTGCCCGCCGGGGTCAGCGCCACGCCATTGCGATCTCGCTCGAACAGGCGCGCGCCGATGGTTTCCTCCAGCGCCTGGATTTGCCGCGTCAGCGGCGGCTGCGTGATCGACAATCGTTCTGCCGCGCGGCGAAAGCTCAGTTCATCCGCAACGGCGACAAAGTACTGCAACTGCCAGAGTTCCAGGCGGGTCTGCATCGGGAGGCCGGGTTGTCTTGTGATACGCCAAAGGTATCACGCCGAAGGCATTGGCGGCATGCGAGCGTGCTGGCTAAGCTTGCCTCACTGTCAACCCAACGCATAAAAGGAAGCCGCATGAACACGCAAACCATGGCGCTCGGCCGCGCCCAGCTCGCCGCCATCGAACAAACGACCGAGCCCTCCATCCTCGATGCACTGCGGGACATCGCCCCCGACCTGGCGAGCCTGGCGATCGGCTTCGTGTACGGCGAGATTTATCCGCGCCCCGGGCTCGACCTGCGGCAAAGGCAGCTCGTGACCGTCGCCGCGCTTGCGGCGATGGGCGGGCTGGAGCCGCAACTCAATTTCCATCTGGCGGGCGCATTGCACGCCGGCTGCACGCCGGATGAACTGGTGGAGCTGATGAACCATCTCGTGGTGTATGCCGGGTTTCCGGCGGCGCTCAACGGTGTGGCCGCCTGCAAGGCGGTCTTCGCGAAAGAAGGTGTTAGCGTCAATGCCGACACTCAGGCGCCGGCGCTCGTGCCCGCCGGTTCGCGCTTCGATACGGGCCTTGCCAGCCTGCGCGAGATCGATGGAGAAGCGGGCGAGCGCGTGCTGGCGTCGCTCAAGGACATAGCGCCCGACCTCGGCCGCTACATCATCGAGTTTGCCTTTGGCGATATCTACACCCGACCCGGGCTTGACCTGGTCTCTCGCGAACTGGTGACGGTGGCCGCGCTGACGGCGCTGGGCTCGGCCACGCCGCAGCTCAAGGTGCATATGCACGGCTTGCTGAACGTGGGCGGCACGCAGGAGCAGATGGTGGAGGCCATCATCCATCTCGCGGCCTATGCGGGGTTTCCGCGCGCCGTCAACGCGGCGCTGGCAGCAAAGGACGTGGTGGCCGAGCGCGCGCAGAGCCGGCATTGAGGGTGCGGACTGCCTCAGGGCTGCCTCAGAGCGGCGGCAGATCGATCTCGTCACGGAAGCGTTCCGCCGCCCATTCGATGAAAACCCGAACCTTTGCCGTCAGGTGCCGGTTGCGCGGATACAGCGCCACGATCGGCAATGTCCCCGCATTCCAGTGCGGCAGCACCGGTACCAGGCGACCACTGGCCAGGTGCTCGCGCAGCACGCGGTTGGCCGGGCTTTGCATCAGGCCCATGCCGGCCACGGCGGCGGCAATGTACGTGTCGGTATCGTTCGCGGCCACCCAGTGCGGCCGGGTGATTTCATAAGCCTCGTCCCCGCGCCGGAAGTCGAAGGGAAACACGCGCCCGGTCTTGGCCGAGAAGAAGTTCACGAAGCGATGCTGCTCAAGGTCTGCCAGCGTGGCTGGCGTGCCGTGGCGCTGCAGGTAGTCCGGGGCGGCGCAGGTCACCACCGCCATCGCGCCCAGGTGCCGCGCGACCAGGCTTTCGTCATGCACCAGACCGCCGCGAATCACGCAATCCACGCCCTCGGCAATCAGGTCCACCGGGCGGTCCGAGCTGCCAAGCTCCAGCACCACCTGCGGGTAGCGGCGGAAGAAGTCCGGCAGCGCAGGCGCGATCACGTGGCGGCCGGTGGCGGCCGACACGTCCACGCGCAGGCGTCCCGCCGGCGTCACCACCGCATGGCCCAGTGCGGCTTCCAGTTCATTCATTTCCTGCAGCATGGCAACGGCCCGCTGGTGGTAAAGCATGCCGTCGTCGGTCAGGCTCAGGCGCCGCGTGGTGCGATGCAGGAGGCGCGCGCCAAGATGCGTTTCCAGGTCCTGGATGATGGTGGTGACGCGCCCCTTGGGCAGGTGCAGCGCCGTGGCGGCGCGGGAGAAGCTGGCCAGCTCCACCACCCGGACGAAGACTTCCATGGATTTGAAACGGTCGATACTCATCGTGGTGAGGGCGGTGGCGTAACAGATTGTTCTTTTTATCGGGAACAGTAATTTACAGAAATGATAGTTTATTCGCCTTTATCCGCACAATAAACTCACTCCATCGCTTAACCGATCGAAGGAGCTCGAAATGACCCAATCCCAAGACATGGCTTTCACCGCCCTCGGCACGCAGGGCCCGCAACAGGTTTCCGCCCTCGGCCTTGGCTGCATGGGCATGTCCGATTTCTACGGCGCCAGCGACGAGTCACAGAGCATCTCGACCATCCATGCGGCGCTGGATGCCGGCATCAACCTGCTGGATACCGGGGATTTCTACGGCGCGGGCCATAACGAGATGCTGATCGGCCGGGCGCTGAAAGGCCGGCGCGACCAGGCGCTGATCTCGGTCAAGTACGGCGCGCTGCGCGCGCCCGACCACGGCTGGCTCGGCATGGACGGCCGTCCCGTGGCGGTGAAGAACTTCGCCGCCTACAGCCTGCAGCGCCTAGGTACCGACCACATCGATATCTACCGCCTCGCCCGGCACGATCCCGCAGTGCCCGTGGAAGACACCATCGGCGCGGTCGCCGACCTGGTCAAGGCGGGCTATGTGCGTCATATCGGCTTGTCCGAGGTCGGCCCGGAGATCATCGCGCGCGCCCACAAGGTGCATCCCATCAGCGACCTGCAAATCGAGTACTCGCTGCTAAGCCGCGGCCCGGAAGCCAGGATTTTTCCGCTGCTAAAGACGCTCGGCATCGGAGTGACCGCCTATGGCGTGCTGTCGCGTGGGCTGCTAGGCGGCTCCAAGCCCAAGGGGCCGGCCGATTTTCGTAGCCACCTGCCGCGCTTCAGCGGAGAAAACCTGAACCGCAACCAGCAGTTGGTGGCCGCGCTCGGCCAGGTGGCGCAAGGGCTGGGCGCCACCAGTGTGCAGGTGGCGATTGCGTGGGCGCTGGCCAAGGGCCGCGAGCTGGGCCTGCAACTGGTGCCGCTGATCGGCTCGCGCACGCTGGCGCAGCTCGACGGCGCGCTGGGTGCGCTAAGGCTGACGTTATCCGCGGCGGACATGGCGCTGATCGAGCAAGCCGTGCCGCAGCAGGCAGTGGCCGGCACCCGCTACGGCGAGGAGCAGATGGCGTTTCTCGACAGCGAGCGTTGAGGGACGGTTCCGGCGCAACCCGCAGGAACGAGCTAGCATTCAATAGAATCCGGCAAGACAACGGCGCCTGCCGGGCGCTACGCGTGATGATTCCGGCCAGGCACGGCACGATCGTGAATGTGGGCTTGTATGCCTGCGGGGTGGCGCTGCCCACCATTGCCGCTTGCGCCGCGTCCAAGGGCGCGGTGGCGCAGCGCACGCGCGTGCTGGCCGCCGAAGCCGGCGAATACGGGATTCGCGTCAACGCGGTGGGGCCTGGCGAGATCGTCACCGGCATCCTCCTTGATGAGCAGATGCCCAACGGCCGCGAGTTCCTCATCGAACTTGGCAAGTCCAGCTTGCTGGCGCGCGGCGCAGCCGGGGGAGATTGCCGAAGTCATCCTGTATCTCGCCCCGGACAAGGCGAGCGCTATCACCGGCGCGCTGGTCATGGCCGATGGCGGCCACACGGCGGTCCGAGCGGGCAGCAGCGCGCTGCCCGGGCCGGCGCGGCGCGGGCACACGCCGCGGGACTAATGCGGATTCTGGTATTGCGAGGGTTGGGTCGGCACGGGTTGCTGCTGCGAATGCCGCTGCGCCGCCGGTGCCGACCGCGCCAGGAGCGCACGGATCGACGCAAGGTAGCGGTCTCCAACCTCCCGGCTGGCCCGGCTCGACTGGGCGCACAGGGTGCGGCGGGCCGGTGGCGTGACATTCAGGCTGCGGCAGATCGTTGACAGGTATGGCTTGCGGTCTCCCGCCAGCCGCTGCGCCGCGGCTTGCACCGCCGCGTCGCCTACGCGTTCGCGCAGCCAGGCCAGGACCTGCCTGTCGTATTCGTTCTGTACCCGGACCAGGTGTTCCATGATCGGCTCCCGTAGATACTGTTCATCCATACAGTTACTGTAAATATATACAGTAATCCGGGTTTTTCAAGGACGAGATACGGGCGCAGCGTGTCCTGGCGAGCCGGATTGGCTCGCGTGCGCCATTTCAGGCTATCGGCGGCTTGTGGGGCAGGACTCGCAACGAATGCACGCATTCGTAACCGGCGAGGGAAAACCCTCCTTTTCCGGATCGAAGTCCGTCTTCTAAAATCTGTCCATATTGTAGTCATGATATCCACAATATGGACAACGGCATGCCACTCGATACACCTGACACTGAACCGCTTACTCCATACCAATTTCCCAACCCGAGGGATGCGCGGCCTGAAATCGTCGTGCCGCACGCCATCCCCGCTGACGAGCGCCTGTGGGTGCCGCAGGCGGAAAACGTCTGGTTTCGTCCGCTGTGCCTGAATGCGAGCCAAGGCTATTGGATGAACCTGCTGCGCGTGCGCAAGTCCGGGGTCCTAAGCCGCCATCGTCATCCGCAGGCTGTCCACGGGTTCGTTCTCAAGGGCCGTTGGAAATATCTCGAGCACGACTGGGAAGCGACGGAAGGCAGCTATGTCTTTGAGCCGCCGGGCGAGACGCACACGCTGTACGTGCCACCCGACGTGGAAGAGATGATCACGTACTTCCAAGTCAACGGGGTCATGTACTACACGGATCCATGGGGGAAAGGCATGGGCTACGAAGACGTGTTCACCAAGATCGAATTGTGTCGAAAGCACTTTGAGGCGATCGGCCTGGGGGCCGACTACGTCGAGCAATTCATTCGGTAGCGATGAAGCAATCTCGTGCGCACTACGATTTTCAGGAAAGCGTGATCGTCATCACTGGCGGCGCGGCCGGCATCGGCGCCGAGGCTGCCGCGCTATCGGGGTATGCGGGTCCGACTGGTATCGCAGCAAACCAAGATCATCCTAAAAGAGCAATGGAGACAAGTCCTGTGAAAAAAATCGCCTTTCGCTTCTATTGTGGACTTCACTTGGGAGTGGCGCTGCTGGGCAGCGCTGCCACCCTGGCTCACGCGCAGAGCACTGCCTATCCCACTCACGCTATCGAGTTGGTGGTGCCCTTCCAGGCGGGTGGCGGAACGGATGCGTTGGCACGAGCGTTTGTGGAATCTTCGCGAAAACACCTGCCGCAGAACGTGATTGTGGTGAACAAGCCTGGCGCAAGCGGGGCGATCGGCTGGGCGGAGGTGGCCAACGCGAAGCCCGATGGCTACAAGCTGTCCCTTCTGACGGCCGACATCACGATTGTTCCGCACCTTGGGCTGACCAAGCTCACATACGAAAACCTCACGCCGGTTGCGCGACTGAACGCCGACCCTTCAGCAATCACCGTGCGCAGCGATTCACCCTACACGACCGTGGAGGCGTTCCTCGATGCTGCCCGAAAGGATCCGGGCGCGATCCGGGTCGGGAATGCCGGCAATGGATCGATCTGGCACCTCGCCGCAGCCGCGCTTGAAGACAAGACCGGCACCAGGTTCAATCACATTCCTTTCCAGGGCGGGAATCCCGCGGTCCTCGCCTTGCTGGGTGGCCATATCGACGCGGTGACAGTGAGTCCCGCTGAAGTCTATCCCTATGTAGCCGCTGGCAAGCTGAAGACGCTGGCGGTCATGTCCGACAAGCGAGTGAAGGGCTTTGAGGCCGTGCCGACGTTGAAGGAAAGCAAGGTGGACTTGTCCATTGGCACCTGGCGCGGCGTTGCCGTGCCGCTTAACACACCGCCAGAAGTGGTGAGCGTGCTTCGCGAATCGATCGCCAAGACCGTCCGGGAGCCCGCGCTCAGGGACATGATGGATAAGCAGAACCTGGGCTTTTCCTATGCGGACCAGGACGAGTTCAGGGCCGCGATCGCGAAGGACAACGCTTACTTCAAATCCCTGATCGGCAAGATCGGCCTGCACCAGTGACTTTTCAAACAGCGGCAGGGCGCTGGGTTGACTGCTGCCCGCCACAGCTTTCGTTCGGATCATCATGACTTTTCAGCCTGACCTCTTCAAGGGCAAGCATGCCCTTGTCACCGGTGCGACCCAGGGCATTGGTGCCGCAGTGGCCAATGTCCTTGCTTCGCTCGGTGCCAGCGTTACAGCAGTTGGTATCGATCAAGGTGACGGCTCGCTAGACGCCCGCGTTGACGTCACCCTCGCGGACGTGAGCAACGACGCCGATGTTGCTGCACTATTCCGGAAACTGGCCACGTTGGACATCCTGGTGAATTGTGCCGGCATTATTCGTCGCGGCGCGGAGCATGACGTGGCGGTGTTTGAGCAGGTTGTCGCGGTGAATCTGACCGGCACGATGCGTATTTGCAGCGGCGCCCGTCCCTTGTTGGCTGCGCGGCGCGGCGTCATCGTGAATACGGCTTCGATGCTCAGCTTCTTCGGGGGCGCATTGGTCCCGGGATATGCCGCCAGCAAGGGGGGCATTGCGCAGCTGACAAAGTCGCTTGCATTGGCCTATGCTTCTGACGGCATTCGTGTGAACGCCGTCGCGCCAGGATGGATCGCCACGCCGCTTACTCAGGCGCTGCAGGAAGACCAGGCGCGCAGCGGCTCCATATTGCAGCGCACGCCGCTGGGTCGCTGGGGCCAGCCCGAGGACATCGCAGACGCTGTGGCCTTCCTTTGCGCTCCCGCGTCCGCCTTCATTACAGGGGTCATCCTGCCGGTCGACGGCGGCTACCTGGCTGCCTGAGCGTGCAACGCGGTGCGGGACGCCGGATGTCCGATCCATTTTGCAAAGGGAAGGAATAATGAGTGACGTAATCCATGAACGCCAAGAGGTGGATCGCGATGCCACGCTGTTTTTTTTCCTGGCGGTGCGGTCATGAACGCGATCGATGCAGCACGGGTGATCGCGCTGGATTGGGGCACGTCATCCCTGCGCGCTTTCTTGCTCGGCGATCAAGGGATCGTGCTCGAGCAACGCGCGGCCCCGCTGGGTGTCATGCACGTCCCGCCAGGCGGCTTTCCCGATGCCTTCGAACAGGTCGCGGGAGACTGGCGGCGGGCTGCACCGGGCTTGCCCGCGATCGCATCCGGGATGGTCGGCAGCACGCAAGGCTGGCGAGAAGCGCCCTACTGTGAAGGGGCCGCTGGCCCGGCTCAAATGGCAGCCGGCTTGCTGGAGATCCCCTTAGAGGATGGCGGCTCGATGCATATCGTGCCCGGTATCTCGATTGACGGACCACGACCTGAGGTCATGCGCGGGGAAGAGACGCAGATTTTCGGTGCATTGGCATTGCGCCCGGCACTACGTGACGGCGTTCGGTTGCTACTCCCCGGTACACATAGCAAGTGGGTCGATTTGTCCGACGGTTGCATTGCCGGATTTCAGACCTTCATGACCGGTGAGCTGTTCGCGATACTGCGCGATCATTCGATACTCGGGCGATTTGCGCGGGAAGGCGCTGCCAGGACATTGTCAGACGAAGCCGCATTCGACGACGGTGTGGCTTCAGCACGGGAAAGCAAGGATGGCATCGCTCCTCTCTTGTTCTCGGCGCGCGCACGTGTGCTGCTCGGCGCGTTGCCGGGATCTGCCAGTCTTGACTATCTGTCCGGCTTGCTGATCGGCGACGAGTTACGCTGCGCCCTGGCCATGTCAACGCCGCGCATCGCGATGATTGGTGAGGCCCGATTGGGTGCTCGCTATCGTAGGGCACTGGCGGGCTTTGGCATCCACGACGTTCCCGAGATAGATGGGGCGGCGCCGGCCGGGCTCTGGTGCATCGCAAGCGAGGCAGGACTCATCGGCACAGTGCACATCTAGCTCACATCTAGCGTCAACAACGGGTAGCGCACCATAATGCAACCATTTCTCGATCGATTTCCCCTTGTCGCGATCCTGCGGGGTGTCACGCCCGATGAAGTCGTTCCGATCGGTCAGGTCCTCGTCGCGAATGGCTTCACGATCATCGAGGTGCCGCTTAACTCGCCCGAGCCGATTGAGAGCATTCGCCGCCTCGCGCAGGCGTTGGGTCCCGATATTCTGGTTGGTGCCGGTACCGTGACCCAAGCTGACCAGGTAGGGGTGATCGGCAGGGCTGGTGGACGCCTGGTGGTCATGCCGCACAGCGACGCCGAGATCGTGCGCGCGGCCAAGGCTGCGGGCATGGCTTGTGCGCCAGGCGTTGCGACACCGACGGAGGGGTTCGCGGCATTGAAGAATGGCGCCGACGCATTGAAGCTTTTTCCGGCCGAGGCCATGACGCCTGCAGTGCTAAGGGCGTGGTCCACTGTGTTCCCCGAAGGAACCCGGTTCCTCCCGGTAGGTGGCATTACGCCGCAAGCGATGGAGCCATATATCGCGGCTGGAGCCACGGGTTTCGGCCTTGGGTCCGCGCTCTACAAGCCAGGATTCGATGCCCGCACCGTGGGCGAGCGTGCTGCTGCGTTTGCTGCCGCATGGACTCGATTCAAAGATACCGGGCCAACGGCACGTTGATACGCCGCGGGTGGTGCCAGCCCGCTCGCGATCTGTTGCAAGAGCCACCTGGGACGTCACATCGGTGAGCGCGAAGGCAGCTGCCTGGTAGCCACGGGCAGCCTCTCGCATGCTTTGCCCGGTATCAAATCGGTGATAATGGCTATCCTTCGGACCTCTGGCTTCCTGTTCTTCCCATGCCGAATTCCTTGCCTCGCGAGAGCGATTCGACCACCAAGGTGGCCGGCACGGCTGCTTTCTCGAAGTTCATGCTGGTATTGCAGTACGTGGCTGATGCCGACGAGCCCATGACCATCGCCGCACTGGCCAGATTGAGCGGTTATCCCCGCCCGACCGTCCACCGGATCGTGGCTGCCCTGGTAGCGGAAGGCATGCTCTGCGAGAGCGGTCGCGACGGCACGCTCGCGCTTGGGCCGCGGCTGATGCAACTGGCCAGCCGGAGCTGGTCACGCTCCGACCTGCGCCTGGCGGCAGTCGATGCCCTGAAGACCTTGCGCGATATCACCGGCGAAACAGTGCACCTGGCGGTACCTGACGGTGTCACCATGATCTATATCGAGAAACTCGAAAGCACTAGCGCGGTTCGCATGGCATCGCGCATTGGCACGGCCGTCTCGATGCATTCGACGGCGGTCGGAAAGGCATATATGTCGATGCTGGACAACGTTGGTCGCCAGGGCTTGCTGCAAAATTTATCCCTGCATCGCTACACCGCCAACACGGTGACCAGTCTGGACGCATTGAAAGCGCAGCTGGAGACGTTTCGAAGCCAGGGTTGGTCGGTGGATGATGAGGAGAACGAGGCAGGCATCTATTGTTTCGGCGCTCCCATACTGGGCCACCGAGGACAGCCGATTGCGGCCGTGAGCGTTAGCACCCTGCGTTTTCGGCAAGATCCCGATCCCATAAAGGCATACGTCGAACCGCTATTGGAAGCATGTCGCGTGATCGGAAGCAGGGTGGCGGAAACGCCGGCGTTGGCAGCTTCGCGCGAACTGTAGCGAGGCAGGGCGGCAGGTTCTTATCCGGGGCCTTCGGCCGGGGTGGTGTGGTCTCGTGAGACAGGACATTCGGTTTCAGATCGAGCCGGTGCGTCTACAACACCATGCAGGCAGCGGCGCCTGCGCCCGGACGCTGGGGCACGCGGCCGTGCCCGGCGGCCCGCGTTCCGTGACGGCGGCGCTGGTTCGCCGGCAGGTCTTTCTCCAGGACCTCGTCGGGTGCGTCCGTGCCTGGTCTTGCAGCACGGTCGTCGCGGAACGCCGGGTGGTGTTTTTCCACCCAGCGTGCCCCTCGCCATAGCGCGAAGATGAACGCGATTGCGTAGCTGCAGTAAATGATGATTAACACAGGCACCTCGCTGCGCGCCCTGTTGGGGGCGAGTGGTTCAGGAAGGTGCGAGTATGCGCAAGATCACAGTCGGCGCGATATCACTCAATAGTAGGGGGGCTGGGCTCGCACTTGCCGCAAAGCCAGGCGGGTGGCCGACCTCGGGCAAATGATGGCACCGGGGGGCGAGACAATTGTTTGCAGTTGTCCAGGCCAGGTGCCATGCGTATCGATGCGGCGCAGCACATTGCGCCGCGCCGCCACTTTTCTACGCCCCCCGGCCCGCCCGGTGGCTCGCGCCCATCCGGCATGCCAGGTCAAAGGCATTGGACATGGCGGCGCCGTTGGCATTGCCGAGGCCGACGATGTCGTAGGCGGTGCCATGAGCCGGCGTGGTCACGGGGATGGGCAGGCCGCCCTCCACGGTGACGCCTACCTCGAACCCCAACAGCTTGGTCGCGATCTGCCCCTGGTCGTGGTACATGGTGACGATGCCGTCCAGGTGGCCGTTGCGGGCCCGCACAAAGATGGTGTCGGCGGGATAGGGGCCTTCGGCGGGATAGCCGGCGGTGCGCGCCTGCTCGATGCCGGGGGCGATGATGTCGCCCTCCTCGCTGCCATAGTTGCCGTTGTCGCCGTTATGCGGGTTCAACCCGCAAACGCCGATGCGCGGCGCGGAATTGCCAGCGGCCTTCAAGGCATCGGTCAGCATGCGGATCGCGCCGTCGATGCCGGCGGGCGTCAGCAATGACGACACTTCCTTGAGCGGCACGTGGGAGGTCACGCGTGCCGTCCAGAGTTTGTCGAGCACGTTGAATTCGCCGCAGCGGCCCTGGTAGTCCAGCAACTTGGCAAACCAGCGCATCTCGTCTTCTTCGTGCATGCCGCCCAGGCGCATCGCACCCTTGTTGAGCGGGCCAAAGCACAGCGCATCCGCGCGGCCTTCGCTCACCATGCGCGCGCCCAGGGTCAGGCCCTCCAGCATGAAGGCGCCATTCTCGCGAGTGGCCTGGCCGGGCGTGAACGTGGCGCCCGTGCCGGGCCAGTCGATGATCTCCAGCCAGTAGGACGCTTGCGGCAGTGCAACGCCGGCCGCGTGTGCGCCGGCCGCCAGCGCGGCGCGGCTGGCGATCAGCGCCACGCTGGCCCGCGCGGGCAGTTGCGGGTCGGCCAGCAGGCGCGCGACGATCTCGGGGCCGATGCCGGCGGGGTCGCCAATAAACAGTGCAATACGGGGCAGCGTGGCCATGGCTTGATTCACTTAATCCATCTTGATGTTCTGGTCTCGGATCAGCTTGCCGAAGCGGTCATAGTCCGCTCTCTGCAGCTGGATGAACTGCTCGCGCGAGAGCGTGCCGGGATCGCCGCCAAGGCCGCGCAGCTTGCCCTGTACCTCGGGCAGTTGCAGGGCGGCATTGAATTCCCGGGTCAGGCGTTCCAGCGCGGGCGCGGGGGTCTGGCGTGGCGCGTAGAACGCGTACCACGTGCTCATGTCCGCGCCCTTGATGCCGAGCTCCTGCAGCGTTGGCACATCCGGCAGCGCGGACGCCCGCTTGGGCGTGGTCACAGCCAGCGCGCGCAGCCTGCCCGAGCGGATATGCGGCATGGCCGAGGACGATGTATCCAGCATGATCTGCACCTGGCCCGCCATCAGGTCCACATGGGCCTGCGAACTGCCTTTGTACGGTACGTGGACCATCTGCGTGCCAGTGGCCTTCATGAACAGTTCCGCAGCCATGTGCTGCACGCTGCCAATGCCCGAGCTGGCGTAGCTGAACTTGCCGGGCTGCGCCTTGATCTGCGCGACCAGGGACGCCACGCTGTCGACATTGACCTGCGGCGCTACCAGCAGCACGTGCGGGACCACCAGGGCCAGGCCGATCGGCGTCAGGTCCTTGAGCGGGTCGAAGTTCAGCCGCATCAGCTGGGGCGCGATCACCTGCGGCGAATTGGTCGCGGCCAGCAGCGTGTAGCCATCGGCCGGCGCCTTGGCGGTGAGGTCCGCGGCGATGGTGTTGGCCGCGCCGGGGCGGTTGTCGACCAGCATGGGTTGCCCCATGGGGCCGCTCATCTTGTCCGCGAACAGGCGCGCCACCACATCGGTGCCGCCGCCCGGCGGGGCGCCGACATTCACGCGGACAGGCTTGTCGGGGTAGGCGGCGAAGGCTTGCGCGCAGAGCCCGAGCAGGGACACTGCGCAGAGGGCGCGCAACCGCGCGCGAGGTGTTTGCATGGGGAGTCTCCTGGCCGTCGCGCGCCGTCATGGGCGCGCTTATCGTGATTCCTGCCCCGCACTATGCCGGCACCAGGCACCGCCGGCCATCAACCTTTCGGCGTTCCTGCGTTCACATTTGGTGAATCCACCCCCGCCAGCAGCGGTATCAGGGCCCGGGCGGCGGAGGATAGCTCCGTCTGCGGCTGGTGGCACAGCACGAAGCGCCGGCATGCCCATGTCTCGTCGATGGCGAGGTGCCGGAATGCCTTGCCGCGCGCGAACATCGCGGCCACCGACGCCGGCATGATGCCGATGCCGATCTGTCCGGCGATCATTGCGATCATGCTGTCGAAACTGCCCACGCGAACGCGCATGCGCAAGGGCCGGCTGGCCGCCACTGCCAGCCGGCCGAGCGTGATGGAGATGGAGGCGCCTTCGGTCAGGCCGATCACTTCATGGGCCAGCAGGTCATCGATGGTCACCTTGCGCAGGCCAGCGAGCGCATGCGCGTGGTGCGCCACCAGCACCAGCCGGTCCTCGCGATAGGGCAGCGTGGGCAACGCGATTGGCCCGACCGTGCTCTCGAAGACGCCGACGTCCGCCAGCCCGCGCTTGACCGCCTGGATCACACCCACGCTGTTGAGCTCCTGCAGGTCCACCTTGATGTCCGGCCACGCCGCATGGCAGCGGCCAAGGTCGGCGGGCAGGAACTGCACCACGGCCGATGTACAGGCGGCGATCCGGATCACTCCCCGGTCGCCGTGCAGGAACGCGGCGGCGTCGTCCTGCATCCGGCCAACGGCATGGATCAGGCTGCGCGCATGCGCCAGCATCGCGCGGCCCGCATCGGTCAGCGCCATGCCATGCGGGCGGCGCTCGAACAGCGGCAGGCCGAGCTGCGCCTCCAGCTCGCGAATGCGCCGTGACGCGGCGGCCGGCACCAGGCACAGTTGCTCCGCGCCACGCGTGATGCCACCCAGCTCCGCGGTGGCGATGAACAGGCGCATGGTGGTCAGGTCGAAACGCAGGCTGGCAGCGGTACTGGCCGCCAGGCGGGCAGCGGGGGAGCTTGGCATGGGCGTCGGGGATCCGGTCTCGGGTGCCTTGGGGGAGGCTGAGGCCAGAGTTTATGGCATGGCCGGCCGTCCCGGCAGAGGCCTCACGACAGCGCGGCGATCAGCTTGCTCTGTGCAGATACCGGCTGGCGACCCCGCTTGCGCCGGTAGTTGCCGTCCGCGTCCATTTCCCAGGTGTCGCGGTTGTCCTTGAGGTAGACCTTCAGGCCTTCCTCGATCACGCGATCCTTGAGGGCTTTGTCCAGCACGGGGAAGCACACCTCGATGCGCCGGAAGAAGTCGCGGTCCATCCAGTCGGCGCTCGATAGCCGCACGTCTTCGGCCTTGTCGTTGTAGAAGTAGAAGATCCGCGCATGTTCCAGGAACTGGCCAAGCACGGAGCGCACCCGGATATTCTCGGACAGGCCCGGAACGCCGGGACGCAATGCGCAGGCCCCGCGCACGATCAGTTCGATCCGGGCGCCGTCGCAGGATGCCTGGTACAGGGCCTGGATGATCTTTGGCTCCAGCAAGGCGTTCATCTTGGCGATGATCAATCCCTTGCGGCCAGCCTTGGCGTGCTTGCCTTCGCGGCGGATGGCTTCGAGCAGCGCCGTGTGCATGGTGAACGGTGATTGCCAGAAGTGCGCCAGAGTGCCGGGGTGGCCAAGCCCGGTCAGTTGGGAGAACACGTTGGCTACATCGTCGACGATGGCTTCCTTGCAGGTAAACAGGCCGAAGTCCGTGAAGCTCCTGGCCGTCTGCGAGTGATAGTTGCCGGTGCCGATATGCGCGTAGCGCCTGAGTTTCTTCCCTTCGCGCCGCACCACCATGGCCATCTTGGCGTGGGCCTTGTAGCCAACCACGCCGTACACCACATGCGCGCCGGCTTCTTCAAGCTGGGCTGCCCAGTTGATATTGGCCTGCTCGTCGAAGCGGGCCAGCAGCTCCACCACCACGCTGACCTCCTTGCCCCTGCGCGCGGCGCCGATCAGCGCTTCCAGCAGTGCCGAGTCGTTGCCGGCGCGGTACACCGTCTGCTTGATGGCCATCACCTCCGGGTCTTCCGCGGCCTGGCGGATGAAATCCACCACGAGCGAAAACGACTGGTAGGGATGGTGCAGCAGGATATCGCCGTCGCGGATGGCGCGGAACATGTCGGGCTGGTCCTGCAGCGCCTTGGGCAGGCCGGGCCGGCACGGCGGGTACTTCAGGTCGTCGCGGTCCACGCTGTCCGGGACCGGCAGCAAGCGCACCAGGTTGACCGGGCCATTCACCGAGAACACCTCGGCATCCTCCAGGCCGAACTGGTTCTGCAGGAAGCGGGTCATCTCCTCGGAGCAGTTGTCCGCGACCTCGAGCCGCACCGCATCGCCAAAATGCCGCTGCGGCAGCTCGCCCTGCAACGCATCGCGCAGGTTCTTGATTTCTTCCTCGTCGACGAACAGTTCACTGTTGCGGGTGACGCGGAACTGATAGCAGCCGCGCACGCGCATGCCGGGAAACAGCTCGCAGACGTGGGCATGCAGGATGGAAGACAGGAACACGAAGCCGTGTTCGCAGCCGGAAATCTCCTTTGGCAGCAGGATCACGCGGGGCAGGGCCCGGGGCGCCTGCACGATGGCCGCGTTCGCCTCCCGGCCAAAGGCATCCTTGCCTTCGAGCTCCACGGCGAAGTTCAGGCTCTTGTTGAGCACGCGCGGAAACGGATGCGCCGGGTCCAGGCCAATGGGGGTGAGCACCGGCATCAGTTCACGGAAGAAATAGCTGCGGATCCACTCGCCCTGTTCCTGCGTCCAGTGCGGCCGGCGCAGGAAGCGGATCCCCTGGCGGTCCAGGTCCGGGACCAGCACTTCGTTGAACAGGCGGTACTGTTCCGCGACCAGCTTGTGGGTGCGGGCGCTGACAAGCGCGTAGATCTGCCGCACGTCCAGTCCGTCCGGGCCGGTGGTCGCCGGCGCCTGCAGCTTGATCTTCTCCTTCAGGCCGGCAACGCGGATTTCGAAGAACTCGTCCAGGTTGCTGCTGAAAATACAGAGGAAGCGCAATCGCTCCAGCAACGGGATGTCTTGATTCTCGGCCTGGGCGAGCACGCGCCGCTGGAACTCCAGCTGGCTGGCCTCACGGTTCAGGAAGAGCTGCTGCACGTTGGCGCCGAGGTTGGCGCTGGCGCTGGCGAGGAAGTCCTCCGGAGCGCCGTGAACGTCACTCGGGGCAAGGGGGAGGGAAGGGGCGATCTCAAGTGGAGCTGCCGAGCCTTCTTCCATGATGCGCTTTAATCCTTCTCTGGGAATGGATCATCGTGCGCCGATGACCTGTTGGGTAGATATTACCGCGTGGCGTGGCGCTTGAGGAGTGGATGCGGTGCACGTTTCCCGATCTGCACCTGTGCGTTGTGGTCGGCGGGCCACGGACGGGTGTCTAATTGTGTCCGATCCAGGCTGCCTTTCGGGAAAACCCTGCTGGGAGTGAGGTCCGGCACCCCATGGGAATTGCAGTTACCCTGTCGCGCAATGATGGACTGATACCGAGAAAACACCATGCAAAAAACGCTGAAAATCGATTTTGTCTCCGACGTCGCGTGCCCGTGGTGCGCCGTTGGGCTGAGTTCACTGCAACAGGCGCTGGCGCAGCTTGGCGATGAGGTTTCGGCAGATATCACGCTGCGCCCATTTGAGCTCAATCCAGACATGGGGCCGGGAGGCGAATCGATCCAGGAGTACATGGCGCGCAAGTATGGCCGCACCGAAGCGCAAATCGTGCAGAGCCAGGCCATGATCCGGCAGCGTGGCGCCGACGTCGGCTTTGAGTTTGGCTCTCGTACCCGCGTGTACAACACGTTCGACGCGCATCGGCTATTGCATTGGGCAAGCCTGGAGGGGCGTCAGCTGCCGTTGAAGATGGCGCTGTTCCGCGCGTACTTCACCGAGTCCAAGGATGCCAGCAATCATGAGGTCCTTATCGAGGCAGCGGCTGCGGCCGGCCTCGATCCCGAAAAGGCACGCACTGTACTTTCCGGCGACTCGTATGCGACGGATGTCCGCGAGATGGAGAAGCATTACCAGGACATGGGCATCCGTTCCGTGCCTTCGATTATCTTCAATGGCCAATACCTGGTAAGCGGCGGGCAGCCGGTCGAAGCGTTTGAGAGTGCCATTCGGGAGGTTTTGGCAAAAGGCTGAAGGGGCGCTCGTCTATCGACGACGCCTGCGCTAGCACTGCAGCCATGGACGTCTTGCGCCGGCGGGTCTCGGCGCGTCGCGCAAGCAAAGTCGCTCGACGCTTGCCCCCGGAAGTGTTGCCTTCCTGCATACGTACTGTCACCTAATGCTGCGTTGCGTCATTTTCTTTGCTATAGTAGGGAAAACCCGATAAGGGTAATCCCTAGGAAAGAAAGCCATGAACACGCAAAGCGACATCAAGATGACGGATCAAATGGAACGCGATCTGATCGAGCGCGAACTTGGTCCTCGCAGTCCCGGCCTGGTGGCCGACGTAAAGAGCGCCATCTCCGCCGTCCAGCATGTACTGAGCCGCCTGCAGAACCAGGCACGCAAGGCAAAGGTCGTCTACGCGAACGGCTGATCGTTCAGGTAGCCTTGGCGTCCGACTGTCGGGCGAGATCATCGAGCAGGGCTTTGGCCTGCTTCCAGTCGGCGAGGTCGAAGCCCTCGATGAAGCTGCCATGGATATCAGCCAGCGTATTGCGCGCTGCGTCCAGCTTTCCTTGTTGGCTCCATAGCCTTGCCAGGCTCAGTGTTGCTTGCAGTTCCAACGATCTGGCACCCTGCGCACGGGCCACCGCAATCGCCTTGTGAAAGCACGCTTCAGCCTCGTTTTGGCTCGCTAGTGTAGAGGGCCTATCTTTTGCTCGCCGGAGCAGCAATTCGCCCCTGAGCCTATGCAGCTTGGCTTCGTCGACTTGCTCCCCAGTTTCTTCGGCCAGCACGAGTGCCTCGGCCACCCGGTCAAGTCCGGCGACGACTTGACCCGCTTTTGCATAAGCATCGGCCAGCAGGGCAAGCAGACCTGGCCTTCCGAGCGCCGCACCGGTCGTCTCACATGCTCGCAGGCCATGGTGTATCCGGGCAATCCCATCTTCATGACGTCCCCCCTCGGCCAACGCCCAGCCTTGCAGGACTGCTCCCAATCCCTGATAGAACGGAAGCCCTTGCTCATCCGAGACCGCGATGGCGGCTTCGGCGTACTCGCGAGTCAGTTCGAACTCGCCCCGACACTGATGGACTTCGGCCGCGAAGATCAGGCAGAGGGCAAGGTTGTAGGCGTCAGGGCGCGTTCGGGCCAGTGCAACGGCCTTATGGCTATGCGAGAGGGCCAGGTCCGGCTTGCCGAGGTACCACAGGTTCCATCCAAGCGCGGCCATGGCGTGAACAGCCGGGTCACGCCCGTAACCCAGGAGAAAGTCGTACTGGGTCTGGTCTGGGCGCTGCATTATCAACACCTGCTCCATATGAGCGCGAGCCTCGTCTAGCATGCCAAGACGGAAAGCGGTGGCGCCTAGAGCGCGATGCGCCTCTGCGAAATGCTCAGGCTTGCGGGTCTTCAAGGCCAGGCCAAGCAGGCGTTTCCCGAGCGATTTCGCTGTCTCGTACTGTGCGCGCAACTGATAGAACGTCCACAGGCCCAATAGAGCGGAGAAGATGTATTGGGTTTGCCCTTCCAGTTCGCACATTGCCAGCGCACGCTTGTAGTTGGATTCCACCTCTGGGGAGGCCTGGCCTCGCGCGGCCGCCAAGGCCGGGCCGAGAGTCAGTCGCAGCGTAAGCTCCTGGCGCGCGCCCTCCGGGCTGTCGGGCGATTGCTTTAGCAGCTCGATGGCTGTGGATAGCTGGCGGATCGCCTCCGTCAGGGCAGAACGCTGCAGGGCTTGCTGGCCAGCGCAGTGTAGATATTCGACAGCCTTTGGGATGTTGCCGCTGTGGCTGTAGTGGTGGGCGAGCTCGCTGCAATAGTCCTTCAAGCGACTTTGGAATAGCTTTTCGATGGCTTGTGCAGTGCGTTCGTGCAGCGCGCAGCGACGCTCGGAAAGCAGCGAATTGCCAGCGACTTCCTGGGTCAAGGCGTGCTTGAATGCATACTCGATCTCTGGGTAGGCGGGGCGCTCGTAGATGAAATCCGCTGCTTGCAGGTCCGACAGAAGCGGGCGCAGCTTGTCTTGCGCGAGTGCGGTGATGTGCTGAACCAGCGTCAAGGGGAAATCCTTCCCGACCACGGCTAGTGTTTGCAACAGTTCCTTGTGCCCGAAGGGGAGTCGGTCGATGCGGGCTGCGAGTACCCCCTGTACAGTCGTTGGGATGTGCAAAAGAGCGGGAGCTTCCTCGACGCGGTAACAGCCAGGGTGGCCGAGCAGGGCGCCTTCCTCAAAAAGGGTCTGGACGACTTCTTCCATGAAGAACGGGTTGCCTTCGGTCTTCTCAAGGATGAGCCGCTTAAGCGAAACGAGGCTGTGGTCATCCCCAAGCAGGGCGGTTAGCAAGCCTTGGGCCTCAGCTGGCCCCAATGGCTCCAGGTGCAGTTGCGTGTAGTAGCGCTTGGCGGCCCAGTCATGGGTATGCTCCGGTCGGTAATTGACCAGCAAGACGATCCTCGCATCTGGCACGTAATCGACGAAAACGTCGAGGAACGCAGTGGTTTCGCTATCTAACCATTGAAGGTCTTCGAAAATAAGCAGTAGCGGCTGATTGAGGCTTTCCCGGATCAGCAGGTTTGCTATCGCATCAAACGTTCGCTTGCGCCGAATCGTCGTGTCCATGTTTGATAGCGCTGAACCGGGTTCAGTGATGCCAAATAGGTAGAGCAGGTATGGCAGGTGGTCTTCCAGCGAACGCTCCAACGTAAGCAGTCTCCCCACGACTTTTTCGCGACAACTGCGGTCACTATCTTCCGAGGCAATCTGAAAATAGTTTTTCAGGAGCTCAATCAACGGTAGATAGGCAAAGGCCTTGCCGTGCGAAACCGAGAAAGTCTCTAGCAAGAGGCAGCCTTGACGTGACCGCGCCTTGAACTCGTGGAATAGCCGGGATTTTCCTACCCCAGCTTCTCCCTGCACGCCGACAACTTGTCCGTGTCCCTCCTTGGCTAGGGCCACGGCGCTTTGCAGTTGCTGCATCTCATCCTGGCGGCCCACAAATTTTGCCAGTCCGCGATGCGCTGCCACTTGGAGCCGTGTGCGCAAGGCGCCGAGACCCTGTACCTCATACACATCGAGAGGTTCGCGGACACCCTTGACCTGTGTGGTCCCCAGGGCCTTGAAGTCGAAGTATCCCTCTGCCAGCTTGTGGGTGGCCGCACTCATCAGGATGGACGCTGGCCTGGCCATACCTTCCATCCGTGACGCAATGTGGATAGTGTGGCCTACCGGATCGTAGTCGGTGTGCAGGTCATCTTTGCGGATCGAGCGCACAACGACCTCGCCGGAGTGAATGCCGACCCGGATCTCCAGCGGAACGCCCCGGTCCAGGCGAACCCGGTCACTGTGGCGGCGCATCGCCTCCTGCATGCGCAGCGCCGCGTAAAGGGCTCGCAGCGCATGGTCCTCGTGGGCAATGGGGGCGCCGAACAGAGCCAGGATACCGTCGCCCAGGAACTTGGCGACATAGCCCTCATAGTGGTGCACGGCCTCCATCATCAGCGCCACCACGGGGTCAATCAGGCGGCGCGCCTCCTCGGGGTCCAGGTCCTGGATCAACGCTGTGGAGCCAGCCATATCGGCGAACAGCGCGGTGATGGTCTTGCGCTCACCGAACGTCCCGCCCCTGGCTTCCATGGCCGCCAATTCAGCCAGGATCCGCTCTGCCAGATGGGGCGGCGTGTAGTGAACAGGAGCCAGGCCTTCGGCGCTAGGTATCTCAAGCGTCCCTGAAACGAAGTCGTTCAGGGAAACGCCACAAGCGCGGCAGAACTTTGCAATGAGGCTGACTTCCTCGCCGCAGCTTGGGCACCTTCGTACAAGCTTGCCGCCGCACTCCTCGCAGAAGTTTCCCAGCGCGAGATTATCGAAGCCACAAGTCGCGCAGCGCATGATGCCCCCCGTCTTCGCACGCCCTGGATCATTAGAGTAGAGGCTTGATCGGCCGTCGTAGCAAGCCAGGCCTTGCACCATCGAACTTTGCTGGAGACATCGGTGAGGCGAGACCGAGCCCGATGCCGCAACGGGGACGGTCGCCCGACGTCGTCGCCTCTTCTCGTGCTGCCCTTCGCCAGCGTCATCGGCTGGATCCGGTGCAGTGCCGATATCAGCACTATGCTTGCGCTTATCGCAATTGAAGGTCGGCGTGAAGTGCTGCTCGTTTCAGTTGCGGACTACCCCCTTGATCATGGGGCGCGTGTCGTTTGGCTGGGGCGTTTGACGAGGAAGTTTCCTTTCAGTGTCGCCCGGGTTTGGCTTGTCGCCGGCCCGTATTCCAAACAGCAGTTCCTCAACCGTGCTCCAATAAGAGTCGACGACGGCCGGGTCGGATGCGGAAAGCTTGTTGGTCGCCAGCATTTCCGAGCCAAAAGTGGAAAGTGTCGATGTCAGGCTGATCATCAAATAATGGAGGATGATAGGCTCGACTCTAGGCAGAACGCCTTCCTCCTGCGCTTCTCGGATTTGCGGCAGCACTCGATCAATCAGCGGCCGAAGTATCGTATCCGCGAGCCATTGAAGCCGCGGACTATACTCAAGGAACTCCTGAAGCATAAAGCGATGAAACTCAGGGAAATTCACCGTAAATTCGAATAGGGCACGGTACAACAGCCTCACCCGCTCTGCGGCCCTGACTGGTGGAGCATCCTCCAGATATCCCTCCCACTCGTGGCTGATACGATCGAACACATGTTCGGCTACCGCCTCCCAGAGGATGTCCTTGGTTCGGTAGTGGTAAGTGATCAGCGGATGCTGCAATCCGATTCGGTCTGCGATGCTGCGAATGCTTGCAGCCCCGAATCCCTTCGATGCAAATTCGGAAAGTGCTGCATTCAGGATTGCTGTCCGTGTTTCCTGCGCTCGCTGCTGTTCTGCGCGTTGGAGTTCGGGCGGTCGCCGACCCTTCCTGGCTTGGCTCTGCTTGGAATCCGTACTTCGCACCATCTGTCCTCCTGAATAAGGTTTCTCCACCGGTGCACCGGTGGTCGCTAGCGTTCGATCCGACCACCGTAGCATCGCTGCCGCCGGTTGAGGGCAGTCGCTACGTGCGCTTTACGGACGTATTATATAGACATCGGCGCACGGCGCTCGTTTCCCGCCAAGTGATCGTTTCTACACCAGCCCGGCTACTCATCGAACGGATGCGAGGAATGGGGCTTTCCGACACCAATTTGAACGCGAGTTTGCGTGCCTGTGAGTGCTGCAGGCCAATTTTCGTGTACGCATTCCCCACGCTTAGGCCATCCCCCCCCTTAGGCCATTCCCATCGAAGCCCCGCTGCTCCGGTGCTCTACACCGCAGCTTCCCTCCAAAGGCGGTGCTAGCCACGCCGCCTCGCTGCGTTCGGACTTCCTATTTCAGAACCGTCGAGTTTCGTTAAGTACTTACAAACTTCGCGGCACGTACCAGACGCGGGGCGTCGGGATTTCATGTCACCAGCAAGTGCACAGAAAGCCCATAGGGATAATCCCACCAATACAAAGCTTTACGAGTGGAAAGTTTACTGCTACTCTGTGTACAGGTTTCGTGATGTTCATGCGGTAGCGCGCCTCGAAGCGCTGAGAGGGGAACAGGGATGAAGCGAATGTCTTCAGCTTCCGTGTGTTTCACCTGCCGCGGTGGACGCTTATAGGAATGTGACGCTATATGTCCTCGCGATCGTGACTTGACCAATACAGCCCAAGATCGAGGTCTCCCCGGTTTTCTCAACCATCTCCCGTTCGCCAAGGAAAGGTAATGGAAAGTACAGAAAATGTTCGTCGCGATATGCGTGAATTCCTCAATCGAATGCCAATGGGGAAAAAGCAATGGGCGGTCTTTCTTGTCTGTTTTGCAGCTACCGCGATCGAGGGCTTTGACACAATTGTGATTGGGTTCATCGCGCCGGCCATCAGCCAGAGTTGGAAACTCTCGAGCGCAGCGCTCTCGCCTTTGGTCGCATTTGGGCTATTTGGATTGTTGATCGGCTCAATTGTTGGTGGGACGCTGGCTGATCGCGTTGGACGCAGGGTAGTGAGTATTGTGGCGATTGCGTGGTTCGGCATTGCGGGCATTGCGTCCTGCGAGGCTCAATCGATCGTCCAGCTTATTTCTTGGCGATTCATAACCGGTCTAGGCATCGGGGCTGCGATGCCTGCCACGTCGGCTCTTGTGGCGGAATTTAGTCCAGACCGTTCGCGCTCCGCGATGCTCGCGTCGATGTATTGCGGCTTTCTCTTCGGAGCCGCCGCTGCTGGCTTTGTGACCTCCTTCGCAATTGGTGCATTGGGGTGGAGGGGCATGCTCCTATTGAGTGGTGTAATGCCCCTTTGCGTCGTGATCCTCCTGGTATGGCAGGTTCCAGAGTCCCCCCTTTATCTGGTAGCAAGCAACAAGTCGGACACGGCGGTGAAGCGCGTTGTGGCAAAGATCTTTCCGGCGGTAGATTGTTCTGGCATGCGCTTCTTTCTTGCCGCGCCGAGTGGGAAGCGGTCCGGAATCCGTGCGCTCCTGGGGAAGGAGTATCGACTCGGAACCCTGCTGACATGGTTTGCTGAATTCGCGGGATATCTAGTTTTCTTTCTTATCGGAAGTTGGCTCCCGACGCATTTGAAGCAGGCCGGACTATCGATGCACGATGCTTCGCAATTGTCCTCGATGTTCCAGTTTGGCGCGCTTGGCGGGGCGATCCTCTTCGCTATCCTGGTTCGTCGGTTTAACGTCGCCGCAGTCATATCAGCCTCGTTTGGCGCGGGTTCGGTGCTCATAGTAGCCCTCGGTATGTCAGAAGCGGCGCCTTGGTATGCGGCCGCGGTCTTCCTGGCAGGGCTGGCTATCGGAGGTCCCCTGATATGCGTCAACACCATACCGGGAATCTTTTATCCCACTGCGTTTCGGGCGGCGGGCGGTGGCTGGACCGTTTCGATCGGCAGACTGGGTTCGATTATCGGTTCGGCACTGATCGGCCTGATAGTTGTTTCGAATCTTCCTTACCTCCTCGTATGCGTTGTCTTGTCGATACCGCTCCTGCTAGCTTGCGGAAGCATGATTGCCATGGCGCGTGTTCTCGCGGGACAACAGGGCTTAGGCGGCAAACAAACGGAAAGTGTCGGTTCGGCATCGAAGATCGCAGCCGAATAAAACAAGAATATCTGGTTATTTTGATGTCGCTTGATATCGGATTACCACATCCTTTAACAGGAATACCTGGAGGCAAAGATAATGTCAAAAAGAAAGATCGATACACATCAGCATTTTCTGCCGAAGTTGTATGTGGACGCCGTAGGGCTGGACCTCTTGAGCGCGGCGATGCCGGGCGGTGTCGCTCCAACCTGGTCCGCAGAGGCAGCCATCGCAATGATGGATGAGAACGGCATTGACGAAGGCATCTTGTCTATCTCGTCAGGGCCGGCCATTCCGGATGCCGCCACGCTACTGAGGAAATGCAACGACCACGCTGCGCAGCTCCGGTCCCGGTTTAACGGCCGGTTCGGTTCCTTCGCGAGCTTGCCGCTTCCAGACGTCGAAGCGGCGTTGAAGGAGGTTAGCTACTGCCTCGACGAATTGAAGGTTGATGGTTTCATCCTTTTCACTAACTACGACGGAAGGTATCTGGGCCACGAGCATTTCACTCCATTGCTGGAGGAGCTTGACAGGCGCGGGGCGGTTGCATTTATTCACCCCAATCAGCCGCCGCATGATATTCCGTCCGTCGCTCCGGCGTCCGTGCTCGAGTATCCCTTTGAGACAACGCGTACCGCCACAAGTCTGATCATGTCAGGGGCGATGAGCCGCTACAAGAACGTCCGGTTCATTCTCTCGCATGCGGGAGGCACTTTGCCTTTTCTTGTGCCTCGGCTCGCGCTCTCCATTTCAATGATGCCGCCGGTCGCTGAGCGAGTAGGTGACTCGCTCGCGGCAGTCAGGTCCTTTTACTTTGACACGGCGCTGTCCGCGGGTACCCCAGCCCTGGCTTCGCTTGCGCAAGTGGCGGACCCTGAGCGCATCCTCTTTGGAACGGATTTCCCGTTTGCCCCGACAAGCGCCATCCGGCGTTTTGGATCGGTATTGGATGCCATCGAGATCCCTGGGATCGAGATGGCAAAGGTGTACGGTGAGAATGCCGCTCGACTGCTTGGGCGTTAGCAGTATGCGGGGCCGGAGGAGGGGCCCGCGATAGCAGCGCCAGAGGATGAAGGCTGGCCCGCACCCACAAGGCGGAAACAAGGCGGAATGAGAAGCCTTGAACGCCCACTAGCACCGGTTCAAGGCTTCAGCATAAGAATTCAGGGGAGACAGAAATGAAGAAGTCACTATTGCCGTTCGTACTGCTGAGCGCAGTTGGTGCTGCACAGGCTCAGTCGAGCGTCACGGTATATGGCGTGGTGGATTCCAACGTTGAATTTGCCACCAACGTGAAGAACGCAAGCGGCGGATCAGACAGCCGATTTGCGGTAAATGGTGGCGGCCTGTCCGGCTCGCGCTGGGGCCTGCGCGGTGTCGAGGATCTGGGCCGCGGTCTAAGCGGTTTGTTCGTGTTGGAAGGCGGCATAGGAGTGGACACTGGCACCTTGCAGCAAGGTGGACGCTTGTTTGGCCGTCAAGCATTTGTCGGCCTGCAGAGTGCCACCTACGGCAAGATCACCCTTGGCCGCCAATATACCTCGCTTGACGAAGCGTTATCCAATTTCTCGCCTGCTTATTATGCGAACACGTATGAGCCGGTGATTGCCGTGGTTGGGCCGGCGTTCCGCGAAGACAACACAGTAAAGTACACGGGTACGTTCGGAGCCGTCACCGTGGGCGCCCATTGGTCCTTTGGCACGGGCGCGAGCTTTGGCAGCGTGGGCGGTGCTAGCATCGGCGGCTCCGGCGAAGCCCCCGGCCAGTTCCGCCGCGATTCCGGATACGGTGCCCAAGTCTCTTATCTGGGCGACGTGTTCGGCGCTACTATCGCCTATGATCAGGTCAACCCGAGCATCACCAACGGTAGCACATTCCTTGGTACCGGTACCGTCAAGAAGGCCGCTGCCGCCGTCAGCTACTCCATTGGCCCGGCAAAAATCGAGGGAGGCTATCGCTGGGGCAGGTCGAGTGTGTCTGGGCTGACTCTGGTGCGCGATGACATGTATTGGGCTGGCGCAGCCTACCAGGTCACGCCCGCCTTTGGCCTGACGGTGGACTACTTTTACCAGAGATTCCACTCATCGACTTTGCCCTCCCTGCGCCCTCCAGGCAATCCCTGGCAGCTCATGTTCATCGCCGACTACAATTTCTCCAAGCGAACAGACGTGTACTTGACTACTGCTTACTCCAAGAATTCCGGCCTCGCCTTGGACACAGCGTCGATCGGTTTCTCCAATGGCTACCCGCTTGGGGGAACCAAGACCAATATGCTCGGCGTTGCAGTGGGTATTCGACATAAGTTCTGAAACACTTCCAAATCCAGTTTTCAAAGGCACCTCAGGGTGCCTTGCCTTTTGCCTTTTGCCCTTCCGTTAGGTTCTTGAAGGAACGGATGCGTGCACTCTGACGCTCGCGCTGGAGTCGGTGAACTGCGCGATTGCACTGTCAGCGAACACGAGCACGCACCATCGCTCATGAGCGCAGTTTACCTTGCAAACTTTACGTTCGTGAAATATAGTAGTTTTGAACAACGACTAGCGACGAAGCAGGCTTCGCTTTCAAGCGACGACTCCGCTGTCAGTTGAAGGCAAACATGCAAACCAATGGAGTGAGACATGATTGAGGAACGCGACGTCACTGTAACGATGCGAGACGGCACTCGCCTCGCCGTCGACGTCTATCGACCGGATGGCGATGGCAAATATCCAGTGCTGTATGCCTCGGCGCTGCACAACAAGGATCTTCAAGGTCCGGACATTGCCGATGTGCTGCCACCACAGCCCGCGCATGCTCCGCTCTGGTTTGGACCAATTGAAGCAGGGGACACCCGTCGCTTTATCGCTAATGGCTACGTGCATGTCATCGCACAACCCAGGGGCTCCGCGAAATCGGAAGGGCATTACGGCGAAGAGAATACGGACCACTATGACATGATCGAATGGATCACGCAGCAGCCGTGGGCGGACGGCAATGTCGGGATGGTTGGTATCTCAGGTTTTGCTGGGGAACAATGGCGTGCGGCCGCGCAGGGGCACCCCGCGCTCAAGGCCATCTTCCCATACGATGCCTGCAGCGCCTACGGCGGCATGTTTGGATTTCGCGACTTCAACCCTGGTGGCGTGATTCATACCTTCCCTTACTTGCTTGACGTCTTCAGTACCGTGCACGAATCGCGCAGTCTGCCGGGCACGCTATCGGACGAGCAGGAGGAACTATGGCGTGCGGCCATGGCCAATCCCGACTACAAGATGTACATCAACTTGTACAACATTCTGACGCAGAAGGGGCAGCGAACATGGGTGATGTACCACATCATGACGAACCCCTGGGAGCCGGAGGGGACGATCGAGCGAGCCGAGGAGAACTTCCAGTCGATCAAGATCCCGTTCTACACCGGTTCCGGAGCTTACGCATACACCTACAAGCTGCATTGGCTAGGCGCCCAGCACTACTTCAGGAACGTCAAGCAGCCACGCAAGCTGCTTTTCACAGGGCCTGCTCATCTGGAACGGCCATTCCATCAGTACCACGACGAGGTCATTCGTTGGTATGACTACTGGCTGAAGGGTATCGAGACCGGCATCATGGATGAACCGCCGGTTCGCTACTGGGTGATGGGCGCCAACGAATGGCGTACTGGCAGCGACTGGCCATTGCCTGAGACGCAATGGACCAAGTATTACCTTTCCAGCTGGGAGAAGCTCACGACGGATGCACCCCGGCCGAGCGGCGAGGTCGGCAATGCGCAGCGGGAGCCCGATGTTTTCTCGCAGATGCCGCTCAAGATGACCACAAAGGTCGAGCGCTTGCGATACATGACGGAACCGCTCCCTCACGACGTTTTGCTTGCCGGCCCGATTTCCCTGACGCTTTACGCAGAAATCGATCAGACAGACACGAACTGGATTGTGGTGCTGAAGGATGTGGGTCCAGACGTATCGGTAGTCACTGCACGCGTTGGTGAACGAACCGTACCAGATACGTTACCGGAACGGGAACTTACTCGTGGATGGCTGAAAGCGTCATATCGGGCAACGGACCCGGATCGATCCACCCCATGGGAGCCGTTCCACAAGCTGACGAAGAACTCCATCAAACCTGTCACGCCAGGCGAGATCGTCAAGTACGAGATTCAGGTGCTAGCGACGGCCAACCAATTCAAGGCCGGACATCGTATCTGCATCGAGATCTGTAGCCTCGATGCGCCTACGGGTACTGGGGCGATGACAGACGTTGAATACATTCCGTATCACGTCTGCAATAGCAACACGGTCACCCACAAGATCTACCGGGACGCGGATCACCCGTCCCACTTGCTTTTGCCGTTGATTCCGCTCGCTAAGCAGGATTCCTGAGCTCCGTTTCATTCATCGAACTTGTTAGCGCATAAATGAATAGTGTTGGAATATGCGATACCAAAGGACTAGATCATGAAAAGCATCCGATTTGAACGCAACGGAAACGTTGGGAATATCATACTGGCGAATCCGCCCTACAACCGTCTGGACACGCGTTTCGCCCAGTGCCTCGAGGAAGCCGTTCGCGAAGCCAGCGAAGCCGATATTCGGGTACTTGTCGTTCGCGCCGAAGGGCCGAACTTTAGCCTGGGAGGAGAGGTCCGTGAATGGCCCGGGAAAGACGTAAACTGGTTCCGTACATTCGTCGCGCACGTCAACAGCTCCTATCGCGCAATTGAGGCGCTCCGCGTCCCGACCGTGGCAGTAGTGCAAGGCGCTGCATTCGGTGGCGGCTTTGAGCTCGCGCTGGGTTGTGACTTCATTGTGGCAGCAAGTGACGCGCTATTCCAATGTGTTGAGGTGACGACGGCGATGCTTCCCATCGCGGGAGCACTGCAACGACTGGCGGAGCGTGTGGGCCGCAGCCGAGCATCCCGTTTTGCCATGCTGGGCGAACCCATTCCTGGCAGCCTGGCTGGGGAACTTGGGATTGCTACACACGTGGCAGAGCCTGATTCGCTTGAACGTGTCGCGACGGACCTCATTTCGCGACTAGCGGACGGGCCAACGCTTTCCTACGCGGCTACCCGCACGCTCTTGAAGGCTTGGTCAAGCGGCGGCGTTGCTGGCGCCGATACCGTGATGCTGGATGTGACCATGGGCTTATATAACACCGAGGATGCCATCCGGGGATTTGCTAGCACCGCTAAGGCTTTCGATGCCGACCAGGTTCCGCCTGATCTAGTCTTCCAGGGGAAATAATTGGAGCTTTTGGCTTAGGAACGCGCGGCAACCCATTGCATTCGCAGCGAACAGGTAGCGCTACCGATTTGTTCGATGCAGCACATGAGGCAGTGGACTCCTTCGCATGTGCTGCTTTTTTTCACGGACAGACTTGAGTCCACGGGCTCCCGGTCGCATACAGCGCACCGGTCCCAGACGGTCGCTGAGTCAAGTATGTAGCTGCCCCAGGATCAAAGAGGGTGACGGCACTTATATAGTAGGAGATGAGATATGCCTGAAGTAAAAACAGATGTGCTTATCATTGGAACGGGGCCGGCTGGTTCCGCCTGTGCCGCACTGCTCTCGACCTATGGTATCGAGAACATGGTCGTCAACAACTATCGGTGGTTGGCCAACACGCCTCGAGCGCATATCACAAACCTACGCACGATGGAGGTTCTCCGCGATCTTGGAAAGGACGTAGAACAGGAAGCTTACCTGCACGCGACCGATGAGGATTTGATGGGAGGAACGGTATTCTGTGAGAGTCTCGTGGGGGAGGAAATCGGTCGCGTGCCGAGTTGGGGGGCACATCCCCTTTCCAGGGCAGAGCGCAGACTGTCCAGTCCTGCAAGGATGAACGATCTTCCACAGACTTTCATGGAGCCGCTTTTGTTCAAGACGGCTTGCACTCGCGGTACGCAGGCACGGATGAGTACGGAGTACCTGAGCCACACGCAGACCGACGACGGTGTGGTTACGCAATGCCGCGACAAGTTGACCGGAGAAGAATTCACCGTCCGCTCAAAATACCTCGTCGGCGCGGATGGAGGGAACTCCAGGGTCGCAAAGAATGCTGGTCTGCCATTCGAAGGGCAGATGGGTGTGCGAGGGTCCATGAATATCTGGTTCCGAGCCGATTTGTCCGAGTTTGTCGCGCATCGCCCCGCCGTTCTGTATCCGATCATGCAGCCGGGCGCAGAAGTAGGCGGAATCGGGATGGGCCTGATTCGTATGGTCCGACCCTGGCACGAATGGTTGATCGTCTGGGGCTATGACATCAACGAGCCAACCCCTGTAGTCGACGAGGCAAGGGCCACTGCGATCGCGCGCCAGTTGGTAGGCAAGCCGGATCTCGAGATCGAACTGCTGGGCACTAGTACGTGGACGGTGAACAATATGTATGCGACCCGCATGCAGGACGGGCGCGTGTTTTGCATGGGCGATGCCACCCACCGGCACCCCCCGTCCGGTGGACTCGGCTCCAATACCTCGATTCAGGACGCATTCAATCTTGCGTGGAAACTTGCGGCAGTGATCAAAGGGCAAGCCGGAGAAGGGCTTCTGGAGAGTTATTCGACGGAGCGCGCCCCGATTGCAAAGCAGGTGGTCACGCGCGCAAACCAGTCGATCGCCGAATTTGCGCCGCTCTACGACGCGCTCGGCATTGCCGAATCGACGGATGCGGGAGCCATGCAGTCCAATATGCATGCCCGTAGTCAGGCGACCAAGGCTGCGGAAAGGCAGCGCGAGGCAATTCGCGAGGCCCTGGCGCTCAAGCGATATGAGCTGGACGCCCAAGGGGTGGAGATGAACCAACGGTACCAGTCGAGAGCGGTGGCGACTGACGGGAGTACCGAACCGGCCTTCGAGCGCGACCCGGAACTGTATTACCAGTCGACAACATACCCGGGTGCGCGACTCCCACATGCGTGGGTGTTTGACGCGCGGGGTCGGCAGCATTCAACGCTGGACCTGACTGGCCACGGTCGTTTCGTCATCCTCACTGGCGTGGGAGGTGAAGCCTGGGTGGACGTGGCCTCGGAGGTGGGCAAGAAGCTGGGCGTACAGATCGATGTACGCATCATTGGCCCGCGCCAGCAGTATGCAGACCACACGGGCGATTGGGCTCGTGCCCGCGAAGTCAGCGACAGTGGCTGCGTGTTGACGCGCCCCGATCATCACGTCGCCTGGCGTAGCTTTGCTTTGCCAGCGGACCCCATCGCAGAGCTTCTCCAGGTCATGCTTGGCGTGCTGTCGAGATAGTGGCCGAAGACAGGCAAACGTTGATTGATGATGGTGTAGCGATGAGACGCACTTTTGGGTGATCGGTAACAAGGAAATCGAAGGCAGCGGCGCATGGCTGATACGAGCTCGCGCGTGAAGGCGGCGCGCCCGTCGGAGTGGCTAGAAATCCACAATTATGGATGAGGCTTGAAGACGGGTGCGTCGTCACCGAAGATGGACTCTGGCGTTCGGAAAATCCAGTGATTCAGGCTTAGGCTAGCTTCCATGGGCCATAAATCTCGAGCAAAATGCGGAAGGACATTTCCGGAAAGCATCGGCTTATTCCGGCATCCGTGCGCAGCGCTGAAAAAGGGGAGGCGCCATGAGAGCGATCGGGGTTGCTACTGTCGTTGGCCCGTCTATCGGAGGCTGCGCAAAGTCGCCATCCCTGAGCGTGCTCGGTGCCTATTTTCCCGACTGGATGTTCTGCATCATCGCTGGCGTTGCACTTGCCATCGCCTGCTACCTGGTTCTTGAACGCGCCGGGTCCGGATATTGGCTGGGCCCGCCGGCGGTGGCCTATCCGGCACTCACCACAGTATTCTCCCTTGTTGTCTGGTTGATCCTGTTCCGGCATTGATCCGTCCGGGAAAAATCATGACAACAACGGACAACAAGAAAAAAAAGGCGTGGCCGGCCGTCGTGCTGGTCGTGGTCACGATGGTGCTGCTGGTCCTGGTCATCTGGTTGCTGGACCGGTCCCCGCGCACCGACGATGCCTATGTCTATGCCGATGCCATCGACGTGGTGCCGGAGGTCAACGGCCGCATTGTCCAGCTCGCTGTGCGCGACAACCAGGCGGTAAGGCAAGGCGACCTGCTGTTCCAGATCGACCCTCGCCCGTACCAGGATGCCCTGACGCGGGCGAAGGCATCCCTGGTCGCACTGGACCAGCAGATCATGCTGCATCAGCGCACGGTGAATGCGCAGCAGTACAACGCCCAGTCCGCCCGGGCAGCTGTCGAGCGCGCCCGGGCTACCGCCACCCAGGCGGCGGACACCCTGCGCCGCACTGAGCCGCTCCTGCCGCAAGGCTATGTGTCCGCGGAAGATGTCGACCGCGCCCGTACCGCGCAGCGCGCCACCCAGGCCGAACTCAATGCGATACAACTGCAGGCGCAGCAGGCCGCTGCAGCGGTAACCGGGGTCGAGGCACTGGTTGCACAGCGCGCCGTAGCCCTGGCAGAAATCTCCCTGGCCGAGCTTCACCTGGAGTTCGCCACCGTGCGCGCGCCCTTCGACGGACGAGTGGCGTCGCTGAAGACTTCGACTGGCCAGTTCGCTTCCGCGCTCAAGCCGGTATTCACGCTGATTGATACCCGCAACTGGTATGTCGTGGCGAACTTCCGGGAAACGGAGCTGAAAGGCATCCGGGCCGGCACGCCGGCCACCGTCTACCTGATGAGCGACACCGGCCAGCGCTTTCGCGGCACGGTCGATTCGATCAGCTATGGCGTCGCGCCCGAAGAAGGCGGCCTGGCGCTGCCCGGCGGCCTGCCACGAATTCAGCGCACGCTTAACTGGGTGCACGTTTCGCAGCGCTTCCCAGTCAAGATCCGCATCGAAAATCCCAATCCGGAACTGTTCCGGGTTGGCACGTCTGCCGTTGCCATCCTGCATGCCGAGGGTGGCAGCGCCGGCGCGCAGCGCTGAGGCCCCGGCATGAGCGCGAGCACCTACCTGCCGGACAGCGTGCTGCGAGCGGGGGCATACCTGCGCAGCCAGCTTGCCCCGTATCCGGGACGCGTCAACATCATGCTGCGCTGCATGCTCACCAGCGCCATCGTGATCGTCGTATCGATGGCGCTGCAGGTCCCGTCCCTGGCGCTCTCGCTGCTCGTGGTGTTCTATGTCACGCAGTCCAACGTCGTGGTCACCCGGCTGGTGGGCATAATGTTCATGGTGGGATCGACGCTGGCCATCGGCCTTTCGATCCTGCTGCTCAAGCTGACGTTTGACTATCCCTTGCTGCGCATCGTGGCGGCCAGCCTGCTGTTCTTCGGCAGCGTCTACCTGATGCGCATCCTGAAGATTGGCATCATCTTCTTCATCGTTGCCATCGTCGTCATCTATGTGCAGACGTTCGTCGATCGCACCGGCGAAGCTGAATTGCTGATCCGTGCCGTGCTGTGGGTCTGGGTCGCGGTCAACTACCCGATTGCGCTGACGCTGCTGATCAACACGCTGCTGCTTCCCGCCGAGCCACAGCGGCAGCTCAAGGCCGAAATCCACCGGCAGCTGGGCGCGGTTGATGCCCATCTGGCCTGCCTGACCGACGGTACGCCGGTGGCCGAGCCCATCACGCCGCTGGCGATCCAGCAAGGCGCGATGACGCTGCAGAAGCTCCTCAAGTTCGCCACCATGCGGGACGCACGCTACCGGCATGACATGCCGCATCAACTGGCCTGCGTTGCCACCGTGTCGCGCCTGTATCGGGCAGCGTCCGACCTGCAGGACGTCATGCCTGGCCCCTCCGCGGCGCCGCTGGTCGCGCTGCGGCAGCTGCGCACGAACTGCCAGGCGCTGGACGCAGCCCTGGCCGCCGACAACCGGTATCAGTACACGCCACCCGCCGCACCCGCCCAGGGCGGCCCCGCGCCCTTGCCGGCAGCCGCAGAAGACATGCAGCGGGCACTGGCGGCGCTGGCCGATGCCGATTCGGCCGCCGGCGCAGCCGCCAAGGCGCCGGCGCAGCCGCCGATGGTGGTGGCGGACGCACTGACCAACCCGACATACCTGAGGTTCGCGCTCAAGACCCTGTTCGCCGTGCTGATCTGCTATGTCTTCTATACGGGCGCCGACTGGCAAGGGGCGCACACGATCATGCTGACCTGCGTGATCATCGCCCTGCCCAGCCTCGGCGCGTCGATGCAGCGGGCGCTGCTGCGCGTTGGCGGCGCGCTCACCGGCAGCGCGCTGGCGCTCCTCATGGTGGTGTTTGTCGTTCCGCATCTCGACAGCATCGTGGACCTGCTGCTGATGACGCTTCCGGTGGTAGCGCTCGCCGCATGGATCGCCGCCGGATCGGAGCGGATCGGCTATGCCGGGACCCAGATCCTGTTCACGTTCTCCCTCGCCCTGCTCGAGCGGTTCGGCCCCACCATCGATCTCACGGAAATCCGCGACCGCATGGCCGGCATTCTGCTTGGGGTTGCCATTTCCACCGTGGTGCAGATGTCGCTCTGGCCGGAAGCCGAAGGCGATGCCCTGCGGCAAAAGCTGGCCGGCATGCTGCGCGCGGTCGCCCGGCTGCTGGAGCCTGCCGGGACCGGCACGGCGCCCGGGCATCTGACCTCGTCCCAGCAGCAACTGCAGACCTGGGCCGCGTTGTCCGATTGCGAGGACACGCTCGCCCGCGTGGCGCTCGAACCAAACTGGCAGGAAGGAGAACAGGCACTGCTCACGCTGCGTGCGCAGGCAGTGCTTGCGCAGGGGCGGGAGATCATGCTGGCGGCCAATGCACTCCACAATGCACTGGAGACCAGCGAGGCTCGCCTGGCCAGCGCAGACGACGGCAAGGTGCTCGCGCTTCAGGCGCAGGCCGCCGCGCTGCTCGGGCACTATGCCGACGCCCTGGTTGCCAGGCCCCCCTCGGCGCAGGCGCCGCGGCCCGTCGAGTTCCCCGTGCCCGGCGATGAGCAACTCCCGGAGCCGGTTCTCTCGGCGATGCACAACCTGGTTCGCCAATTGTGCGGCCTGCCCGACTGGCAATCGGCGGCGGCAACTTTCCCCATGGTGCTTCGTGAATCCCATGATGCCGGTTGACTGCAGGCCATCCGGCCTGCCTTATCTGCCCAGTCGGCTCGCCGTCAACCTGCTGGCTGTCGGGCTCCTGCTCGTCGCGGGTGGCTGCGCCCTGATCCACGAAAACGGGGTGCCCACACCGGAAATCTCCGTTGATCAGATCCGCCTGGCCGACGATATCCGCCTGGCGCGCGATGGCTGGCCAGAGGCGCGCTGGTGGACGCGCTACGATGATCCCCAGCTCGACGCCCTGATCGAGCGCGCGCTGGCGGATGCGCCGAGCATGGAGGTCGCGCGCAGGCGCGTCGCACAGGCTAAGACGGACGTCGAACTGGTCAAGTCCGGTACGGGCCTGCAGGCGGTGGCCATTGGCGTGATCGATCGCGAGCACGTTTCCGCCAACGGCTTCCTTGGGCCTTTCGCGAGGAACGAGCCGGCTCTCGGTCTCGACGGTCCCTGGTATACGGAGGGCATCGTCGGGGTCGGCGCCAGTCTCGACATCGACCTCTGGGGTCTGCACCGCGCGGAAGTTGCCGCATCAATCGGGCTGGGCAATGCGCGCCTGGCCGAAGCGTACGCTGTCGAGCTGGAACTCTCCACCGATGTGGCGCAGTTGTACTACGGCATCCAGACCAACCACCAGTTGGTCGAACTGCTGGAGCAATTCCGGGAGGTGGCTGGCTTCTCGGTGCAGACGCACCAGGCTCGCGCAGCACGCGGGTTGGAATCTCGCACGCTCGTCGAGGAGGCGCAGGCGCAACAGTTGACGGTGGAACGCCAGCTTGTGGCGGCGCGCGGCACCGGACGGCAGTTGCTCGAGTCGCTGCGGGCACTGATCGGCGCCGGACCGAGCGACATGCCTGAGATCCGGCCAGTGCCGCTGCCCCGGATCAGCGCTGGCGTGCCGGAAGCGCTGTCGTATGAGCTGTTGGCGCGGCGTCCGGACCTGCAGGCCTTGCGGTGGGTGGTGCAAGCCTCCTTCGACCGGATCGATGCCGCCAAGGCCGCCTTTTATCCGCGCTTCGACATCCGGGCCTTCTTTGGCTTCAATGCCCTTCACCTGTCGGACCTGTTCACCCGCGCAAGCCAGCAGATCAACCTGATTCCCGGCCTCACCTTGCCGATCTTCGATGGCGGGCGGCTGAACGCAAACCTGGGCGGCGCCCGCACGGCGAGCAACACGCTGATCGCGCAGTACAACCAGGCCGTGCTCAATGCGGTGCGGGACGTGGCCGTTACCGGAACACGCCTGCAGGCCCTGGACGACGAGGCACAGCTGCAACGACGCAAGGTTCAGGCCATTTCATTCGCGCGCGACAGTGCCGAAGCACGGTACCAGCGAGGGCTCGGCAGCCGGTACCTGGCAATGGAAGCGCGGCAGCCGCTGATTTCCGAGCAGATTGCGCTGCTGACTGTCGATGGCCAGAAGCTCAGCCAGGAAATCGCGCTCGCCAAGGCGCTTGGCGGCGGCTACCGCGCCGATGCGCCGGTTGAAGTGAGGCCGCGCTGAGCGCGTCGGGTGCCTGCATCCTGCGAAGTCAGCCTTTGAACGTATCGATCCTACCCGCAATGACTGCATTGATCGGGCATTTTCGGAACCCTTAGCGGCCGCGCGGAGGCCGTCGGCCCGCCGCCTTGGATCGTGGGGCCGATGGCCCGCTTTCGGCTTCGTCTTCCAGATCTGGAAGCACCAATTCTTCCATCAATGCCAGCGTCCGAAGGCAGAACGCGTTTCCGGCAGCACGTTCATCCTCCGAGAAGCGCGCCATTGCCGGTGCGACCGACGACTCTTTGGCAAGCTTCACTACCGCTTGCTCGACCGCTTCGAGCCCCTTCTTCGTAAGATGAACGATAAATCCACCAGCGTGGCCGGGATCGATCATGCGCTCTACCATGCCGTGACCGGCAAGCCTGTCAATCTTCTTGGTAATTGCCCCAGAGGTTACGATAAGAGCGCGATACAGGTCCGTGGGGCGCTTTGCATATGGGGGGCCTCCCCGACGCAGTGCAAGCAACACGCGCATGTCGGACCCGCTGATGCCCCATACGCGCTGACACATCCGATCAAAAGCTCGCTCGACGAGCGTACCGAGCCGCATGAAATAGATCGCGAGCAGGAAGTTTGAAAGATCCAGATCGCTTCGCTCATGCTGCCACTGCAGCGTAATGAGTTCGATGTGACTGCTGCCAGACAAACGTGGCTTTCGATTCGAATCCGGCGACGTAGCCGACGCCGGCTTCTTGGGCGTTCGGCGGGGTGTAGGTTGCTTCGCGACGGAGGCGGTCATCGATTTTGCTTCCTTGGAAGGACGAAGTTTAGTTGCTGCCGCTTGTTACCCACAGCGCGGCCGCGCTCCATTGTACGTAATTTCCCAGATTCGACGAAGCGCATAGTGCGGTGGCAAGGGTTCGGGATGATCGATGCTCGATGGTCTCAAGCACCCGGCCGCCCGGCACAAGAGCATCCCGGTCAAGCAGCTGGAAGCGGCCCCGTGCTGGAAGCAACCCCGTGCGACTCCGTGCGAAACAAGCTGACGCCACAACCGAACATTTGTTGGTACTTTACTTTACGATCGTATAATATATAAACATCGATGGTTAGGGGGGCAACGAGCTCGCCCGCAGCACTCTGGAGACGAGTATGACGATGCAGCCTGGGACGTCCCGGCGCGAGATTGACGCGACCTTGCCCGCCAACGGGCTGTCTTATGTGAAGGGTGACACCACCTCGCCGCTTAGCGAACAGACCATACCGGCTCTACTAGCGGAAACGGTTCAGCATCATGGTCGGCGTTCCGCGGTCGTTTTCCGCGAACAGGGCATCCGCTGGACCTGGCAGGAGTTCTCCGACGCCGTGAATGCCATGGCCGCAGGTCTTCACGCCCTCGGCCTGCGCCGAGGCGACCGTATCGGTATCTGGTCGCCCAATCGCTTTGAATGGACGGTGACACAGTTCGCTACGGCCCGCCTTGGCCTGGTATTGGTCAATATCAATCCGGCTTATCGACTGGCCGAGCTGGAATACGCGCTTAACAAGGTGGGCTGCAAGGCGATCGTCGCGCCTGAGTCTTTCAAGACTTCGCGTTATCTGGAGATGCTGCAGACCCTGGCACCCGAACTCCAGCACTGCGAGCCAGGCGCGTTGCAGGCGGCGAGGCTCCCGGCACTACGCTGGGTAATCCGCATGGAAGATGTGCTTACGCCCGGCATGCTGACCTATCGGGACGTGATTGCGCGCGGGGTGGGGGTGGAAGTCAGCGAGCTGGACGCAATATCCGCAAAACTCGATCCTCACGATCCAATCAACATCCAGTTCACGAGCGGCACGACTGGCGCACCAAAGGGTGCCACCCTGACACACCGGAACGTCATCAACAATGCACGCTTCGTAAGCATGGCCATGAGCCTGCGGGAGGAGGACCGGTTATGCATCCCGGTCCCGCTATACCACTGCTTTGGCATGGTGATGTCTGTGCTGGTGTGCACCATCACCGGTGCCTGCATGGTTTTCCCGGGCGAAGCGTTCGACCCGGCGGCGACTATGGCCGCGGTCAGTGAAGAGCGGTGCACCGCTCTTCACGGTGTGCCGACCATGTTCATCGCTCAGCTTGATCACCCGGACTTCGCGACTTACGATTTCTCCAGCCTGCGCACCGGCATCATGGCGGGCGCCCCTTGCCCGATCGAAGTCATGAAGCGAGTGGTGGCCGACATGCATATGACGGAAATCACCATTGCCTACGGCATGACCGAGACGAGCCCGGTCTCTTTCCAAAGCGCCACGGATGATCCGCTCGACAAGCGAGTCTCCACCGTGGGACGGGTGCAGCCGCATCTGGAATGCAAGGTGGTGGATACGGACGGTCAGATCGTACCGGTCGGCGCCACGGGTGAGCTCTGTACACGCGGATACTCGGTCATGCTCGGCTATTGGGACGATGAAACACGCACACGCGAATCGATCCGCGACGGCTGGATGCACACCGGTGACCTGGCCACGATTGATGCTGATGGATACTGCAATATCGTTGGCCGGGTCAAGGACATGCTGATCCGCGGCGGCGAGAACGTCTACCCTCGCGAGATCGAGGAATTCCTGTTCCGCCATCCGAAGGTGCAGTCGGTGCAGGTATTCGGCGTGCCTGACCCCAAGTATGGCGAGGAAATCTGCGCATGGATCGTGCTCAAGCAGGGGCAGGGCGCCACTGAGGAGGAGATCCGCGACTTCTGTCGGGACCAGATCGCTCACTACAAGATCCCGCGCCATATCCGGTTTGTGAATGAACTGCCGATGACTATCACTGGAAAGGTGCAGAAGTTCGTCATGCGCGAGAGTATGACCCGTGAACTCAATCTCGGCGAAAGCAAGACCGCTTGACTCCGGGCACGCGCAGCTTTTGGCGTCGCTATCGAAGCAGCCGCGTAGCCCACCATAGCGCAATACCAGGACATTGACATGCCCCATAATGTGAAGATTGTCGAGGTCGGTCCGCGTGACGGACTGCAGAACGAAAAGACGCTGGTAACCACCGACGTCAAGGTCGAACTGATCAACAGGCTGTCCAACGCGGGCTTTGTAAATGTCGAGGCCGCGTCGTTCGTGTCGCCGAAGTGGGTGCCGCAGATGGCCGATGGCGCCGACGTCATGGCGCGCATCGCCCGGCGCCCCGGGACGCTTTACTCGGTGCTGGCGCCGAACATGAAGGGGTTCGAAGGCGCCATCGCTTCCGACGCCGACGAGGTGGTGATCTTCGGTGCCGCCAGCGAGGCGTTCTCGCAGAAGAACATCAACTGCTCGATCGCCGAATCCATGACACGCTTCGAACCCGTGGCCGCGGCGGCAAGGAAAGCCGGTGTGCGACTGCGCGGTAGCATCTCGTGTTCGCTCGGCTGCCCGTATCAGGGCGAGGTGCCAGTCCGCGCCGTGGTGGACGTGGTTCGCCGCATGCGCGAACTCGGCTGCGATGAGATCGACATTGCCGATACGATCGGGGTTGGCACGCCGGGCAAGGTGCAAGAAGTAATGCGCGCCGCTGCGGCCGAGTTTCCGATCGATCGCCTGTCGGGCCATTTCCACGACACCTACGGCCAGGCGCTCTCGAACATCCTGGCCAGTCTCGAAGTCGGCATCGGCATCTTCCACGCATCTGTAGCGGGCCTTGGCGGCTGCCCTTATGCCAAGGGCGCTACCGGCAACGTGGCGACCGAGGACGTGCTGTACATGTTGCACGGCATGGGTCTGCACACCGGTATCGAACTTGATGACGTGGTGCGTGCCGGCGACTTTATTTCGCAGGCAATTGGCCGGTCCAACAACTCGCGCGTCGGCAAGGCGCTGCTCACGAAGTGGGCGTCCCGTTCGAGCTAGACAGTGTCCTGTTCCGTTGATTCGCTCACAAAGTCTACTGAGCTTGGCAAGGATCGAATCAGCGGAGGCAGTCCAATTGAATGGCTTGCACTTCTGGTTGTAGTGAGCGACGAAGTGATCGATCTTTTGAACCAGTTCCTTGACTGAGGTGAAGGAGCCGCGACGGATTACTAGCCCGCTAACGCGGGGGTGTCTCTTTAGGGCGGGGTTTTCATGCTTCTAGCTGCTGTCGCGGCTGTGCGGTGTTGCCGTTTTAGAACGTGTGAGATGTCACTTTTCTTTACTCGTAAAGAAAAGTAACCAAAAG
>NZ_JBIUHC010000032.1:0-74072 GCF_044627735.1 Cupriavidus sp. CuC1
AAGCGCCCCGCAAACCCTGACCTACCGGCGCCCGGGAAATTACGCGGAAATTCAATCGGCGACCTGCGGAAAGTAAGGCGTGATGGTGCGCTTGTCGCCAAAACCACGCACGCCCTTGAGCGTGCCGAAATAGTGATCGAAGGAGCGGTTCTCCTGCATCAGCACAACGATGTGCTTCACATCCTCGATGCTGCGGCTCGCATCGTGAGCAGGGATCGCTAGCGCATTGCGAATGCCCTCCGGCAGTACGCCCATCGCGGCGGCGGCTCCCGCCGCCTGGGCGGCAGAGCGCAGAAAATCACGTCGGCTGTTGGATGTCATATTCGGTCTTCCGGCGAAATAGGTGGGGAGGAAGGACACGAACCTGCCGGCGGGCGGCATGCGTCCGTGGGCGCTGCGCAAACGTGGTCAGTCAGCGCTGTGAATCACAGGCGGAGCGAGTCCGCCGGAGGCGGATGCGGCGGTGGTGTCAAACGGTTGGTTCGGCTGGTTCGGCTGGTTCGTGGTGGAGACCGGCGGCTCGGGTGCCGCTTGGGCATCCGCTGGCGCGCGCATGACGGGCGCGTCCTGCGTGTTGCCAGAAGATACTGCGGTGGGCGCGCTGCCGCGGTCGCCGCACGCGCCGACGATCGCTGAGCCGAACGCGATGACCGACACCACCAAGCCGTGTCGGCACGCCACTGGCAATCCCTTGCTTCGCCGCCTGCGGCTTCTGTCCTGGCTGATCGACACGATGGCTCTCCGGCGATGTGGGCGCTCGCGCAATGATGCATCCGAGCCTTGCCAGCATAGGAAGGGATCGTGACCGATTTGTGACGCGTGGAGGTGCGGTTCGCAGCGTTGTCGTTAGCAACGCAGTCGCTAGCGGCAAAGTCGGCGAGGCCGCTGGCCGCCCGATCGACGGCGCGCAGCGACCCGATCGTTCCAGCCTTACTGGGTCAAGGCTTCGCAAATGCACGAATCGATTAGCCATCTGACCGGCTCGGCGAAGGTACTGGCTACGACACCCTCTCCTTCGAAGCCTCCGAACTGGCCCAGGTCATCGATGTAAGGACGGCCGACGTTGGAGTGCAGACGCCTGTCGTTGTCAGCGGGAACGAGATGGAGTTCCCAGAGGAGGCGGGAGATGCTTTTTGCCTTTATCGGAGGTTTGATTTTGCGACATCACCGAGAGCATCCATTCTACGTGGCTGGCCATCGTCGAATCTGATCCTAGAACCAATAACCAACACTATCGTGTACGCACTCAAGGCACTTCAATCAAAAATCCCTTGTCGTACGACATGCGTGCGCGTTCGCGCTTGACCAATGTCCGGCCGGCCGAGTGTTCTGTACAAGCCCGATCAGTCGGCCATGGCAAGCTCGGCCATATTGCCGCTCAGGCGTCTCATGTCCGATATCCAGATTTAGCGTGCGGATGGCGCCCCATTTGGGGCTCTTACCTTCCCGGCGGTCGCCATGCATGCCATGCGCGCCGTAGCCGACATTACCCCTTCACCACGAGGCCATCCCACGCAGACACATTTTGGTGCAATATTGCACACATTATGCCGCCAGTCTGCTCGGTTATCACCTGACTACGGCCTGGCGCGCCGAGATAACGGGACGCGCCGCTGAACCCATAACAATAACGTACCGAGGGGTTGATGTTGATGCAGGGCCAGGAAGCAAAAGTCGAGGGGGAAGCCAGTTTCTCACCACGCTGCGTCTCGATCGATCTCGAAGTCGGGGTCCACGATCAGCGCATTCACCAGTTTGCCGCCGTGCGCGGCGATACAGGGGAATCTCTCGTCCATCGGCATGGCGAGCTGTTTGCAGCACTGGAGAAACTCGATGCATTCTCCCGTGGTGGCGCCTTTATTCTTGGCCATAACCTGATCGCCTTCGATCTCCCCCATTTGGCGGCTGCGCATCCCAATTTGCACCTGCTCCAAATGCCTGCGGTTGACACGCTGCGAATCAATCCGCTGGCATTCCCTCGCAATCCCTATCACCATCTGGTCAAGCACTACCAGGATGGACAATTGAAGCGGGGCCGGCTTAATGATCCGGAGCTGGATGCGCGTCTGACGCTGGAGGTGTTTCGTGATCAGCACCGGGCCCTGCAGTCGCTCAATGCCACGAATCCGGAATATCTCGCCGCCTGGCACTGGCTGACGACGATCGACGGACCGGATTCCGGACTGAACGCCTTCTTCATCACCGTGCGCCGCAAGCTCAGGCCAACAAACGAGGAGGCCGCGGCGGCAATCGAGTCCCTGTTGGGTCGTGATACGTGCAGTACGCATCGCCGCCATATCCTGGCGGACGCGAAGCGGGATGGCTGGGCCCTCGCCTATGCAATTGCGTGGCTCTCCGTGGCGGGCGGAAATTCCGTGATGCCGCCCTGGGTACGCCACCAGTTTCCTGAGGCGGGGCGGCTGGTCAAGCTGCTCCGGGACACGCCGTGCGAGGATCCCGCATGCGCGTGGTGTCAGGAGCGCCACAACGCGGTCAAGGAGCTGGTTCGCTGGTTTCCGGCGCTGACCGGCTTTCGCCCGGAGCCGATGGACGAGAATGGCAGGCCCTTGCAGCAGAGCATCGTGGAGGCGGCGATGCGCGGCGAGCATGTGCTCGGGATCTTGCCTACTGGCACAGGCAAGTCGATCTGCTACCAGATCCCGGCGCTCTCGCGCTTTGAAAAGACGGGCGCGCTGACGGTGGTCATTTCCCCGCTGGTTGCGTTGATGGCCGACCAGGTTTCCGGCCTGGAAGCAAAAGGCATCACCTGCTGCGCCGCTGTCAACGGCCTGCTTTCCATGCCAGAGAGGGCGGACGTCCTGGACCGGGTCCGACTAGGCGATATCGGCATCCTGATCGTCTCGCCCGAGCAACTGCGCAACCGCGCCCTTCGCAAAGCGCTGGCGCAGCGTGAAATTGGCGCCTGGGTCCTGGACGAGGCGCACTGCCTGTCCAAATGGGGGCATGATTTCCGCCCGGACTATCGCTATGTGGGCCGCTTCATCAAGGAGCGGGCCGGCCAAGGCCCGGTACCCGCCGTGCTCTGCCTGACCGCGACGGCGAAGCCGGATGTCATGAATGACATCCTCGAGCACTTTCGCGAAAAAGTGGGGGTCGGCCTCAGGCTGTTCAACGGCGGGGCCAATCGCGACAATCTTGAGTTCTCGGTCATACCCACCACGTCCGAGGCCAAGCTCGATCATATTTCCCAGGTGCTCGCGTCCGAGCTCTCCCCGGAGAGCAAGGATGGCGCGATCGTCTACTGTGCAACCCGGAAAAGAACCGAGGAGGTAGCAAGCTTCCTGCGCGAGAAGGATATCCAGGCCGAGTACTTCCATGCGGGACTTGCACCGGAAACCAAGAGGAGCGTTCAGGAGCGATTTATCCGTGGCGACCTGCGCGTCATCACGGCCACCAATGCCTTTGGCATGGGCATAGACAAGCCCGACGTCCGGTTGGTAGTCCATGCGGATATCCCGGGTTCGTTGGAGAACTACCTGCAGGAGGCCGGCCGGGCAGGGCGCGACCGCAGCGCGGCCCGGTGCGTGTTGCTCTACACGACGGACGACGTGGAGCGGCAGTTCAGCATGTCCGCCCGTTCCCGGCTGACTCGCGCGGAGATACAAACGGTTCTCCGATCGCTCCGGAGCCTGGATCGCAAGAAGCGCCTGGGCGGCGAGGTCATCGCTACGCCAGGCGAGATACTCGCGGAAGACCAGGACGGAAAATTCGAGCGAGACTCGGCCACCGACGACACGCGCGTGCGCACCGCGATCTCCTGGCTCGAAGAGGCCATGCTGCTGACGCGCGAGGAAAACCAGGTACAGATCTTCCCCTCCTCACTACGTGTGGGCTCTAGCGAGGAAGCCAAAGAGAAGCTGGCCACAGCGCAATTGAACGACACCTATCGCCAGAAGCTGATGACCCTGGTCGAAGCGTTGCTAGGCGCGAACGCGGACGAGGGCATCTCGACGGACGAGCTGATGGGGATATCGGGCCTCAGTGCCGAAAAGGTGCGCGCAGCGCTCTTCGACCTGGAACACCTTGGTATCGCCAGCAATGACACCGCGTTGACGGCATTCGTTCACGTCGCGGTGGAGCGCTCGTCCACCAAGCGGCTGGAAGAAGCCCAGTCCATCGAACGGGCCCTGATCCTGCTGCTGCGCGAAGCGGCCCCGGATCTCGGCAAGGGCGAGTGGTCCGTGCTGCAGCTACGACGTGCGGCCCAGCGCTTGAAGGACGAGGGCCACCCCACTGCCTTGCCCGAGAAGGTCTGGCGCCTTATCCGGAGCATCGCCAATGATGGCCGCACGGACGAAGGGGGCATGGGTAGCATGCTGGTACGGCGCCTGGATGCGGAGAGCATCGGGATCCAGCTTCAGCGCTCCTGGGACAGCCTGGACAAGACGGCAGAGCTGCGGCGCACCGCAGCCGAACGCCTGCTGACACATCTTCTGTCCTGTACTCCGGCCGCGGCACGCGGCACAGACGTACTTGCAGAGACGACGCTCGGAAAGATGCTATCGGCGATGCAATCCGACCTGGTGCTCCTGGCACAGGTCAAGGAACCGACCAAGCTGCTCGACCGCGCGTTGTTGTGGCTGCACGAGCAGGAAATCATCCGCCTCAACAAAGGCTTGGCGGTGTTCCGGCCCGCCATGACGATTCTGCTCGACAAGGAAAAGCGCGCCTTCGTGAAGGCGGATTTCGTGCCGCTGCAGATCCACTACGACGAACAGGTCACGCAGATTCACGTGATGTCCGAGTACGCCCAGCGCGGGCTGCAGGCCATCGCCGATGCGTCGAGGCTGGCAATGGAATACTTCAGCCTGGCACGGAACGAATTCCTGCTGCGCTGGCTTCCGGGACGCGACAAGGAATTGTCCCGGCAAACCACGCCGGACTCCTGGCGTCGGGTCGTCGAAGCACTCAACAACCCGACCCAGCAACGCATCGTCACCGACGAACGTGAGCAAACCAATGTCCTGGTACTCGCCGGCCCGGGCTCAGGCAAGACTCGCGTGCTGGTACACCGCATTGCCTATCTGGTGCGGGCCAGGCGCGAGAATCCCCACGGCATCCTCGCGCTCGCGTACAACCGGCACGCGGCGGTGGAGATCCGAAAGCGCCTGTCGGCCCTGATCGGAGACGATGCCAGGAGCGTTACGGTATTGACCTGCCACGCGCTGGCCATGCGGCTTGTCGGCGCGAGCTTCGCGGGACAGGCCGAGAAGGCCGACAGCGACCGCTTCAGGGAAGTGCTGCAGCAAGCCATCAAGCTGCTCGACGGAAGCGATCTCCCGCCGGACGAGGCCGATGAACAACGCCAGCGGCTGCTGGCCGGCTTCCGCTGGATCCTTGTCGATGAGTACCAGGACATCGGTCCCGAGCAATATGCACTCATCTCCGCCCTCGCGGGCCGCACGCTCCAGGATGAAGAGAGCAAGCTCAGCATCTTCGCCGTGGGCGACGACGACCAGAACATCTATGCGTTCGATGGCGCCTCGGTCGAATTCATCCGCCGCTTCGCCGACGACTATCAGGCCAAGCCGGAGTTCTTGATCGAGAATTACCGCTCGACAGCGCACATCATCGACGCGGCCAATACCGTCATAGAACCGGCATCCGAGCGCATGAAGAAGGCGCAACCCATCACCGTCGATCGCGCCAGGCGGAGGGTTCCGCCTGGCGGTGAGTGGCAGTCTCGCGACCCTGTCGGGCAGGGCCGGGTTCAGATATTGCCCGCCGCCGACTCAATCGCCTCGCAGGCGCTCGCGGCGATCTCGGAACTCAAGCGCCTTGCCTCCCTCGACCGAGCGTGGAGCTGGAGCAACTGCGCGGTCATCGCCCGGGAATGGAGCTATCTGGAACCGGTTCGCGCCTACTGCGAGTTCCTGGGAATCCCGGTACAGATGGCCGATGAGGAATCCACGAATTTCTGGCGCTTGCGTGAAACACAGGCGATGCTGGCATGGCTGCGTAGCACCCCCGGCAACCTGGTCGATGTCGCTGCCATGCTGAGCTGGCTTGGCAAGCAAGAGGATGGCCCCTGGTGGGCGCTGCTTCGGGAGGCAGTGAACAGCTACGAGCTGGAGATTTCGGGCGCGGACCTGCCAAAGGACCACTTCACCGAGTGGCTTGCCGAATGGGGCCGCGAAACCAAGCGGCGCCAGACCGGCCTGCTTCTTCTCACTGCACATCGCGCAAAGGGTCTTGAGTTTGAGCACGTCGTAGTGCTTGATGGTGGCTGGGATAAGGTTGGGAAGAACGAAGACGCCGATGCGCCTCGGCGGCTGTACTACGTTGCCATGACGCGGGCAAGGAGCCTGCTGTTTCTGTGCCGCCTGTCCGGCGGCAACAAGTTCATCGATGCGCTCGCGAATTCAGACGGCACGATGCGACGCGCGCCGGTGCAGCTGCCGAGCCCTGTCGCTGCGCTGTCGACCCGATATCAACGCCTTACGCTTGGCGACGTGGATCTGGGCTTCCCCGGGCGTCGCGAACCAGGCGACCCCATGCACCTCGCAATCGCGGCGCTGCGCCCCGGCGATGCGCTCCAGGTGCGTCGCGACGATGACAGGTGGGAGTTGTCAAGCCCATCCGGCATCGTGGTGGGGCGCCTGTCGCGCCGCTATCGATCACCATTGCGCGTTGTGCGCGTCAGGGGGCAGGTGCATGCCATCGTGGTACGGCGGCTGGACGATGAGGAGGACGGCTTCAGGCAGCAGATACGATGCAAGGAGTGGGAGATCGTGGTGCCGGAGCTGGTGTTTGAGGCGTGACGCGCCGTGAGAGATGGGGGCGCACGGCTGCTGCTGCCGCATCCCCCTTGTTCACAGCGAAGCTCACAAAGGAAACACCACCTTGACCCAGAACGCGTTGCCCTGCGCCCGGTTGCGCACGCCCAGTTCCTTCTGCCATTTCGCCGTGACGAACCAGCCTTTGCCGCTGTCGTACTTGAGCGAGGGGCCGATTGCGAAGGCGCGTCCCTTGTTGTCCGGTACCGTCTGGGCGTTGACTTTGTCATCGCTGACCTGCCAATAGGCATAGCCGCCCGCACCGAGCACCCACCCGCCACCTACGCCCCATCCCAATGCGTAGTCGAAGTGGAATTCCTGCCCCGATTTGTAATTGGTCGCAGGATTCTTGAAGTTGTAGGTGTACATCGCCTTGATATCGGCGTTCAGGCCGGTGGGATCCACGTAGGTGAAATTCGCCAGCGGCTGGACGGCCCAATAGTTGCGGCCGATCTTGGCCAGATCGTTCTTGTTGTACTGGCCGGTGGGGGCGAACACGTCCACGCCAAACACGGCGTGCAGGTTCTCGCTGTAGTGATAGCCGAGGCCGGTGCCGAACACCATGTCGCCGATGCCTGTCTTGGTCTGGCTGGCGTTGCCGGCCTGCACCCGCAGGTTCACCAGCGGGAGGATCGTGTGCAGCACCACGTCGCCACCCAGCACTTTCACGCCGGGCACCCACACAAGGCGCGGCGAGATCGCGTTGGCGTGGACACTGAAGTCCAGGGGCACGCGATTGCCGTTATTGTCCCGAAGTGAATCCGCCTCGTAGCGGTTCAGGAATACCATGCCGTAGAGGCCGGGCGGCGGCAGCGCGCCGGTCATGTAGTTCTCCGCGCCCATCGGGTAGATGGAGCCGCCGTTTTCGGTAGCCGTTGCGCCGCCCGCGGCGGCGGCTAGGGTGGCGGCCAACACGCCGCGGCGCAAGGCAATGCGCCATTCAATCCGTGAGCACTTCATTGCTTCCTCCATTGTGGTGTCCCGATATGGGTTCTTTTGGTTTGCGCGGCGCGTCGCCGCCGGACTCCCGGCGACGGTACGAAGCGTTGCAGCGTTGCAGCGGTGCCGCTCATGCTGGTTTGTCCGGATTTCCCAACCCCCATTGCCACGGGCGGATTTCAACGCGCTCAAAGATGCCGTTGCGCACATAGGGATCCGCGTTGACAAAGCGCTCCACGTCGGCCAGCGCCTCGGCTTCCACCACCAGCAGGGTGCCGTTCATGCCGGCACCGTCTTCGGTGAGCGTCGGCCCGCCCAGCCGCACGATCACCCGCTGGGCGGATGGCGCCCGCAGGTAGGCCCGGTGCGCCGGGCGCACGCGCTCGCGCACGGCGCCCATGCCTGGCTTGTCGGTGGCGAATACCGCGAAGTAGTAACCCATCATTGCCCCTCCCCGGCCACGACGAAGTCGTAGCGCACTGCCCGCAAGCGCCCGCGGATATCGAGGCGCGCCGCGCATTCTTCAGGCCTGTCCGCTCTTGTCGTGGTTGAAGATCTGTCTTTGTTCAATGCATATGGCAACCGGCGTGAGTGCCGCGCCCTCGCATGGCCCGTCCACGCACAGCCCGTCCTCGAAGCGGAACATCGCGCTGTGATGCGCGCACATCAGCAAGCCGGGGTCATAGGCCCAGAACGTGTTCGGCTCGTAGTTCAGCGGAATCGAAAAATGCGGACAGACGTTGCGATACGCCCAGGCGTCATCGCCCCGGCGCAGCAAGACGATGCCAGGCACGCCGGCCTGCCCGGCCGGAATTTCCAGCGCGCCGCCGTGGGGAATGTCGTCGAGCGCGCACAGGAAGCCGGGCTGCGGTTCGGAAATGGCCGTGTTCATCGCTCACCTCATGCCCGATGCGTGGCCGGCGGCGTATCGAGCGAGTCCGCCATGCCGCCGGGCGATCGCTTCTGCGGCGGCGCGGTCTCGTCGAACACCACGCGCCGGCCCACCGGGAACAGTTGCAGGCCAAAGCGGCGTGACACGAAGCCCCACAGGCCCTGCGGAAAGTACATCGTCACGACAATGGCCAGGACCCCGAGCCCGATCAGGTACCAGGTGCCGTAGTCGGACAGGAACTTGTTCAAGACGAAGAAGATCAGCGCGCCGACTATCGGCCCTTCGAGCGTCCCCAAACCGCCAATCATCACGATGAAGATGCCGAATGCGGTCCAGTTCACCGAGAACGCAGCGTCAGGCGAGATGCGCAGGTTGCCAAGGAAATACAGGCCACCCGCCAGGGCCGCGCCGCATGCCGATACCAGATAGACGATGAGCCGCACGCGCTTCACGTCCACGCCCTGGCTGCTGGCCGCAACCGCGTTGTCGCGCATCGCGGTCAACGCAAGGCCAGCCTTCGAGCGCAGGAACACGTAGAGCAGGCCGACCGCGGCCGCGACGATGGCAAGCGCGAGCCAGAGTGTGAGTGACTCGCGCAGCGCGCGCGGCACCTCCCGCAGCGCGGTCAGGCTGGTGCCCGAGCCGCCGCCCAACACCGACACGTTCGCCACGCTCAGGCGGAACACTTCGGCGATCACCCACGTGCCGATCGCGAAGTACCCGCCTTCGAGACGGAACGCCACCAGCGACACCGGAATCGCCACCACCGTGGCGATTCCCGCGGCGAGCGGCACCGCGATGAACGGCGATACACCGCAATAGTTCGCGAGTATCAACATCCCATAGCCGCCGATGCCGAAGAACGCCTGCTGGCCGATCGACACCATGCCGCCGTACCCCGCGAGCAGGTTCCACATCATCGCGAAGACGAGATACGACGCAAGCTGCACGAAATCGCGCAACGCATCGCGCCCGGCCCACCAGGGCGCGCTGGCGACCGCCAGTGCGACGATCAGCAAGCCGGCTACGGCCACCCGGCTCGCGCGGGTCGCGCGCTGCACCTCGAAGCCTGGCGCAGCGCTGTTCAAGTACGTGGTCATGTCGATACCTCTATGCGGTTTTGGGCAGCAAGCCCTGCGGCCGGGCCACCAGCACGGCAAGAAACACCACGTGGCCAAGCCAGATGCCCCAGCCGGGGTCGAAGTAAAAGCCCACCTGTTGCGCGATGCCCAGCGCCATGCCGCCCACGAACGTGCCCCAGAAGGAGCCCATCCCACCGATGATCACGGCCTCGAACGCGTACAGCAGCAAAGCCGGCCCATCCGTCGGGGAGACCGCGGTGCGCATCGAATAGAGCGCGGCGGCGACGGCAATCAGCACGAACGCGATGCCCATCGCCAGCGCGTAGGTGCGGCGGTATGAGACGCCCATCAACTGGACAATCTCGCGGTCGTCGGAGGTCGCCCGAAAAGCCCTGCCGAGCGGCGTGCGGCCGAACAGCCATTGCATCGCGAACGCCAACGCGATGGTTGCGGCCAGCGCGGCGAGCGGAAGATAGCCGAGCGTGATGCCGCCCGCGAGCGTGATGCTCTTCGCTTCGAAGCTACCCGTCGCGATTGAGCGCGGGTCCGCGGAAAACACCTGCTGCAGCACGTTCTGGATCACGATCGACAGCCCGAAGGTGACAATCAGCGAGGGCAGCGGGTCGCGGCTGCTGACCCGGTTGAGGATGGTGTATTGCACCGCGTAGCCTGCACCGAATGCGATCACGAGCAGCAGCGCGATCGCGGCGGCGAGCGGCAGATGCGCCAGGCCCGTCAGCGCAAACAGCACGAAGACCAGCAGCACGATGAAGTCGCCATGCGCGGTATTGGTCAGCCGCATCACGCCGAACACCAGCGACTGGCCCATGGCGAAGAGCCCATACAGCGCGCCCAGCAGCACGCCTTGGACGACGATATTGATCAAGGTATTCATGCGACGACTCCGAAGTACGCCTGCGTGATAGCCTCGTCGGAGACGTTGGCCGACACGCCCGACAGCGACACCCTCCCCTCCTGGAAACAATAGAAGCGCGACGACACGCGGCGTGCAAGCTGCACGTCCTGCTCGACCACGATCGCGCTCATGCCGCCCGCGACAATCTCGGGCAACGCCGCATAGATCTCGCGCACAATCACCGGGGCGAGACCGAGCGAGAGTTCGTCGCACATCAGCAGATCCGGGTTGCTCATCAACGCGCGGCCGATGGCAACCATCTGCTGCTGACCGCCCGACAGTGCCGTGGCGGCGTGGTGGCGGCGTTCCCGCAACGCCGGGAACAGCGCATAGACGGTTTGCAAATTCCACCGTCCGGGCCGCTTGCAATACGCGCCGAGCAGGAGGTTTTCTTCGACCGTGAGGCTCGCAAACAGACGTCGCCCTTCCGGCACCAGCGCGATGCCCTTGCCGACGATGCCCTCCGCAGCCGCCCCGCCGAGCGGTTCGCCGCGGTACAGGATCTGGTCGGCGCGCGCGCGCAGCAGCCCGGCCACCGCTTTGAGGAAGGTCGACTTGCCCGCGCCGTTCGAGCCGATCAGCGCGATCACTTCGCCTTGCGCTACCGTCACGTCGATCCCGAACAGCGCCTGGAAATCGCCATAGAACGCGGTCAGGCCGCGCGTCTCCAATAGTGTCGACATGGTCATGCCTCCAGTCCGAGATACACCCGCCGCACCTCGGGGTCTTCCATCACGGCGGCGGGCAGTCCTTCGGCGAGCCGCTTGCCGAAATTGATGACCAGCAGCCGGTCGGCCACCGCGAGCAGCGCATGCACGACATGCTCGATCCACACGATGGTCACGCCGTGCTCCTTCACCCGGCGGATTTCATCGACGAGTTCGTGCGTTTCGGGTTCGGTCAAACCGCCCGCGATCTCATCGAGCAACAGCAATTGCGGCTGCGTGGCGAGCGCCCGCGCCAGCTCCAGGCGTTTGCGATCGAGCAGGCCGAGCGTTCCGGCCAGCTGGTTGGCGCGGGCCTTGAGGCCGGTGCGCTCCAGCACGTCGACGCAAACCTCGTAAGCGGCGTGCTCCGTCAGCTCACCGCCGAACGTCGCTCCCACCAGCAGGTTCTCGAACACGGTCATGCCGCCGAACGGCCGCGGCACCTGGTATGAGCGGCCAATGCCAGCCACGCAGCGGCGATGCGGCGGCAGGTGCCCGACGTCGGCACCGTCGAACTCGATGCCGCCCTTATCGGGCCGCACATCACCACTGACGAGGTTGAACAGCGTCGTCTTGCCGGCACCGTTGGGGCCGAGGATGCCGTAGGTCTCCCCGCGCTCGACCGCGAAGCTGATATCGTCGGTGACCAGCAACGCGCCGTAGCGCTTCGAGACGCCGGTCAGTTTCAGGACAGGGCTCATGGCAGTTCTCCACGCACTGGTCACGCGATCAGCTTGAGCGGGCCGCTTAGCGGCACGGTCGGCGCGAGCTGGTTGTTCACGATCGCCAGGTCGAAGCGATGCTTCTGGCCCTTCACCCACTGGCCGCCGACGAGTGGCGTCTTCGCGACATTCTTCACCGGGCCGCTGCCCCATGCGACATGGCCGACCAGCGTATCGAGCTTGGTCGACGCGACCGCGTCGCGAATCGCTTCGTTCGAGTCGACATCCTTGGCGCGTTTCAACGCATCGACCGCGATTTCAAACAGGGCGTGCGCGAAGCCAATCGGCTGCGTCCACTGCTTCGACGTCACGCGCTCGTAATCGTCGGCGACCTGCCGCGCGCTCTGTCCCGTCAGCGACGACTTGAACGGATGCGACGGCGACCACCACACCTCCGTCGACAGACCGTCGCCGAGATCGCCCAGCGTTTCGATCGAGGTCGGAAACAACAGCGCCTTGCCAATCGAGATGACTTTGGGCTTCAGGCCCTGCTGGCGCGCCTGGACCAGGAAGTTCTTCGCGTCGGGCGGGATCACAACGCCGGTGACGATCTGCGCATTCGCCTGCTTGAACGCCGAAATCTGCGCGGAGAAGTCCTGCGTCATGCTCTGGAAACGACCCGGGTCTTTCAGGGTGAAACCCTTTTGCGCCAGCACGGGCGGAAACCCAAGCTTGGCATCGCCCCATGCGTTGCCGTCGCCGTCGTTCGGGAACAGGGCGCCCACGCTGTGGTTGGTCTGCACCGATTGCCACATGCCGGTATAGACGGCGATCACGTCCTCCAATCCCCAGAAGAAATGATAGGTAAAACGAAAGCCCTTTTTCGGATCGCCTTTCCTGCCGAAAAACCACGGCTGCCACGGCACCACGGTCGACACGCACGGCATCTCGTTCAGTTCGCACACATCGCTGACGGGATTCGCGGTCTCAGGCGTACCCGACACCAGCATGATGTCGACCTTGTCCTTGAGAATCAGGTCGTTCGCCACTTCGCCGGCGCGATTCGGATTCGACTGGCTGTCCTTGACCACGATCGATACCGGGTACGGCTTGCCGCCGATCACGATGCCGCTCTTCAGCGCCGTCTGCATCTGCTGGATCGTGAAGCGATCGGCTTCCCCGAACGGCGCGAGCGGGCCGGTTTGCGGCGATACATAGCCGATCTTCAAGGTACGCGGGCCGGCTGCGAACACCAGCGGCGACAGCGCCGAGGTCGAGGCGGCGAGCGCGCCGCCCGCCGCCAGCGTGACGAAGCGGCGGCGTCCGGCATCGAAGGAATGTCCGTCCATGGTTGTCTCCTGTCTTATTGTGTCGATGTGTAGGTGTATCAGTGCGTGCAGCTACGTCGGTGGTCGCCCCTCGAAGGCGGCTTCCAGCAACGCTCGCAGCGGTGCGCGTTCGACCGGCCGCGGGTTCCAGTACGGATTCTTCAAGGCGAGATCGAGCGCCACGTCCAGATCCGCCGCGGTGAGGCCGATGTCCTTTAGCGCAGTCGGCGCGCCGTGGTCGTGTGCGAGATCGAACGCCGCTTGCGCGGCATCCTCGGCGCGCAGGGCCCGGGCGATGCGCTTCATCGCTTCAGGGGCGGCGTCGCGGTTGTAAGCCAGCACATGCGGCAACACGATCGTGTGCGTCTCCGCGTGCGGCAGATTGAACGTGCCGCCGAGCGTGTGGCATAGCTTGTGATGCAGCGCCATGCCGACGCTGCCGAGCACGGCGCCGCACAGCCATGCGCCATACAGGCAGTCCGAGCGCGCGGCGAGATCGGCTGGCTCGTCCATCACGCGTGGAAGACCGTCTCCCAGTGCCCGGATGCCCTCTTCCGCCATCAGGCTGATGATCGGGTTGGCGTCCTGCGCGTACAGACCTTCCGCCGCATGGGCGATGGCATTTATGCCGCTGGTGAGCGACAGCGCGGGCGGCAGCGAGGTCGTCAGCGCCGGATCGTAGATCACCGTCTTCGGCAGCACGCGCAGGTCGCGCCCGGTCTTCTTCACGCCGCCCTCGGTGAGGCCGTAGATCGGCGTCATCTCGGAACCCGCATAAGTGGTCGGGATGGCGATGATCGGCAGCGACGTTTCGAGCGCAATGGCCTTGCCGAGCCCGGTCGTCGATCCACCGCCGATCGCGATCGCGCAATCGGCGCCGACCTGTGCTGCGAAAGCGCGCGCCTGGCGGGCGGTCTCGACCGGCACGTGCATGACGGCTTCGGCAAAGACGCCGGCCGCACGCGCGCCCAGTTGTGCGGCCAGCGCTTCCGCCTGCGCGCGCTGCTGCGGGGTGGACAGCACGAGCGCGCGCGTCGCGCCGAGCAACTCGATCTCGCGGCCCAGCTGGTCGAGACTGCCCGCGCCGAACACCACGCGCGATGGCAAGCCGTTGTAGACGAAGGGGTTCATGGCGGTTCAGCCTGGTTCAGCGCGGTTTAGCGCGGTTTAGCGCGGATAGTAAGGCGGTATCTGCGCATCCACGTTGACCCAGACCGACTTGGGTTGCGTGTACTCGCGCATCGCTTCGAAGCCCATCTCGCGGCCATAGCCGCTTGCGCCGACACCGCCGAACGGCGATCCTGGGCTGACGCGCTTGTAGCAATTGATCCACACCATGCCGGCGCGGATCTCGCGGGCCACCAGGTGCGCGCGTTGCAGATCACGAGTCCAGAGACCCGCGCCGAGACCATACTCGGTGCCGTTCGCGATGGCGAGCGCTTCCTCGTCCGTGCGGAACGTGGTGACGGTCATGAACGGACCGAACACCTCTTCCTGCGACACCCGATGTTCTGGCTTCGCCGCGACGATGGTCGGCTCCACGTAGCAGCCGTTCGCCAGCGCCGCCGCCTCCGGTGCCTTGCCGCCGGCCAGCACGCGACCGCCCTGCTCCCGCGCAATGTCCACGTAGGAGAGCACGCGGTCGCGATGCTGGCGCGAGGTGAGCGGGCCCATCTCGGTCGATGGGTCGAGCGGATCGCCGATCTTGATCGTGCGGCTCAACGCAGTGAATTTCTCCAGCACCTCGTCGGCGATCGACTCATGCACGATCATCCGCGAACCCGCGATGCACGCCTGCCCCTGGTTGTGGAAGATCGCGAACGCGGACCCTTGCACAACGGCATCGATGTTGGCGTCGCCGAATACGATGTTCGCGCCTTTGCCACCGAGTTCGAGCTGCACCTTCTTCAGGTTGCCGCTCGATGCCTGCACAATCTTGCGGCCCACCGCGGTCGAACCCGTAAAAGCGATCTTGCTGATCTCAGGATGCTCCGCGATGTATTGACCGGCCACATTGCCGAACCCTGGCAGGATATTGACGACGCCGGCGGGAAACCCCACCTCCGCCATCAGCTCGGCAATCGCAAGACTCGACAGCGGCGTCAGTTCCGCCGGTTTCATGATCACGCAGTTGCCGGCGGCGAGCGCGGGCGCCATCTTCCAGCTCGTGAACATCAGCGGGAAATTCCACGGCACCACCTGCCCGACGATGCCCACCGGCTCGCGCGTCAGGTAGTTCAGGAAGCCCTGCTCGACCGGAATCACCGAACCTTCGAACTTGTCGGCCATGCCGCCGAAATAGCGGAACGTGGCGGCCGTGCGCGGCACATCGAGATTGCGCGTATCGCGAATCGGATGGCCGGTGTCGAGCGATTCGAGCCGGGCCAGCGCGTCGGCATTCGCCTCGATCGCATCGGCCAGCTTCAGCAGCAGCCGGCCGCGCTCCATCGCGGCGAGATTGCTCCACTTCGGAAACGCCGCCTTCGCGGCCGCAACGGCGCGGTCCACATCGGCGGCTCCGGCCATCGCAACGTCGGCGATCACCGAGTTGTCGTGCGGATTCAGGGTGGCGAGGGTTTCGCCGCTTGCAGCCGGCACGAACTGGCCGCCGATGAAGAGTTGAGTTTGCATGTTGGTCCTGCAATAGGAAAACAGTAAAACAGTAAAACCTGGACGTGACATCCCCCGCGGCGCCAGCGTTCTGGCGCCGTTCGATCGACGATCGGGGGAATGCCGGAGAGTTAGATCTGGATCGGGTAGGGCGGCAGCTCGCCGCTTTCGTAGCGCTTCGGCAGATCGGGCGTGGCGTTCTCCCAGACCAGCAACATCGAACGCTTCTGCGAATAGCCTTTGTGACGGATGTCGGCGGGCATGGCGGCGATGTCGCCCGCGTTCATCGTGATGCGTGCACGCGGCTCGCCGCTATCCTTGTCGGCGACGTCCCAGATGATCTGGTCGGACAGTTGCAGGAACCACTCGACGCGGTCGTTGCCGTGGAACACCGGCAGCACGAATTCCTCGGTGGTCGGGCAGAACAGGCTCTGCTGGCAGACCGACGTGACCGACGGATTCCAGGTCACATCCGAGCGCGACAGGTACTTGAACAGGCTGAACGCATGCAGCGCGCCCTCGAAGCCCGGCTCCGCATGAATCTCCGGCTCGTCCTGGACCACGTCCGCGAACTGGCGATTGACCGGCAGGTCGTCGCGCAACGGCGAATCACCTTCGAGGCCCGGCATGCGCTTGGTGGCGATGCGCGTGCGCTCGATTGCCGCGATGTTGTCGCCATGTTTCGCGCCGAACGCGGAGCCGGTCTCCTCGGGCGCGGCAAAGGGGTCGAAGCCCTCGTTGACCCAGTCCCGCAGGATCGCCTTGAACGTTGCCATGATGAGCGGCGTATCGAACTGCTGCGTATGATCGATGCCCGCATCCTTGTAGCTCGCGTTGTACGAGCCCGCATACATGTCGACCTTGCCGTAGTGATTGCGCGTGCCGATCACTTCGTCGAAATTGACCCAGCCGTAGAAGAAGCCCCACGCCACGTCGCGCATCATCGCGCGCAGGAAGTCGTCGGCGTGCATCTGGTGCGAGCGCGTCTGGCCGTTCGCGGGCCATTTGACGGTGGCGAAATACGCATCGCGGCTGAACTCGAAGTCGCCGAGATGGAAGACGCGGTAGCCGGTGGTCGGATCGGGCTCGGTCGCGGTGACGCTTTGCAGCCCGGTTACTTTGTCCATGATTGACTCCATTCGTTGATAGATCGCGTAGATCGCGTAGAGAGGGTCATTGGATGCAGATTTCGGCCCACTTCTCGACCGAGCATTGCCCAAGGATCGTTTGCACGAGCAGCACGCCCTTCGTCACCGCTTCGAAACGGTACGCAGCACCCGCCGGCAGCAGCGCCTGATGGCCGCGCCTGAGGCGCACGTAGCCCATCGGCTGGCCCGCCGGCTCGCCGTCCAGGCGCACCGTGCCTTCCGTCTTTGCATCGACGAGCGGTCCGGCCGAGGGCTTGATGAAGTACACGTCGATCTCGCCGTCGAGCACGACCGCAAACTCATCGTGCGATGCAGCAAACCACGGCGACGAACCTTCCGCGCGCAGCGTCTCGATCACGTACTTGAGATTCTTGCCGACCACGACTTTCTGATAGGGCTGCGCGCGGCTCGCGACTTCGAACACGTTCGACATCGCGTAATGCTCCGGCTTGCCCTTGATGATTTCGATGGAGCCCTTCCGAAAATTGTCCAGGCTGCCGAACCAGGTCTGTTGCATGTCTGCCTCCGTTGATCCCTGAATGCGTTGTTCCTTGCATCGAAGATTAAGTGGCGACAGGCTGGACAGCAATGATCCGAGGGTCGGGAATCGCGAACCATGGGTGCATCAAAAAGGCCCCAGGGAAAGTACCTAGAGGGTAACCCCAGGAGGCAGGCAGAAGGTCAATCTTCGGCCAGCTCCTCGTCGACGCTCTTCGTCTCGTCGTCCGGCGGCGCAATGCCTAGCGCCTTGTCCCACTGCGGCTCGCGCGGGTAGCGTGTGCGCAGGAAATCGACAAACGCCTTCACCTTGGTCGTCGAGCGGTGCGACGCCGGGTAGACGGCCGAGAGCCACAACGGCGGTGCCGCATACTCCGGCAACACGCGCTCCAGGCGCCGCTCGAGCAGATCGGCGGCGGCGACCATCGTCGGCAGATAGACCACGCCCGCGCCGGCTCGCGCGAACTCGAGCAGAAGATGCACGCTATTGGTTTTCAGCACCGGATTAAGGGCGATTTCGAAGCACTCGTTGCCCCGCATCAGCGGCCACTTGTCGCCCCACGGGTAGTAGGAGTAGCGCGCAAAGTCGTGCCGCAGCAGATCGAGCGGTGTCTCGATCACGGGCTCTTCCTTCAGGTAACCGGGCGCCGCGCACAGCACGCCGCGCACCGGAAACAGCTGCCGCTCGACGAGCAGGTTCGACGCCGGCGGATAGATCTGGAGCGCGAGATCGAAACCCTCCTGAACCGGATCGATAACCCGGTCGTTGACCGTGACGACGAACTCCACGCGCGGGTACGCCGCGCGAAATTCGATCAGCGTCTGCGAAAAATGCCCGAGAGCGAAACCGGGCAGCACGTGGATGTTGAGCGTGCCGGATAGCGAATGGGGCTCGCCGCGCGAGCGCCCCGACAGATCGTGGACCCTGTTGACCAGTTCGGCGCAATCGCGGTAATAGGTCTCACCGAGTTCCGACAAGCGCACCGCCCGTGTCGAACGATGAAAGAGCGGCACGCCGAAATGTTCTTCCAGTTGCTTGACGCGCGTGGTCACCACGGATTTGGCGACGCCCAACTGGCGCGCGGCACTGGCAAAACTCTGGGCCTCAGCGGCCCGCACGAAGGCCTCCATCGACATGAACAGGTCCATGCTGTCTCCCGTGGTCACTGTTCTCGCGACCTGATCTGATGGGGTGAAGTGTAATTTGTTTTGGGAGGCGTTGCCGGCATGCGTCGGGCTCGGGCAGCTAGCGCCTTCTCCCGTTTGGAGAGTGGCGCGATGGCGTCTTGGCGACGGGGCAGAACGAGTGTTGGCAGATCAATGGAGCTGGAGCGAGGGCAACCGCCTGGCCAGATCTTTGTATGGGTTCATCAGACTTTCGATCCTCCATCCGAGCGAGAGCGACACGATGCAATGCGCTGGTTTGCTCCCCTCTCCCATGAAATGGGAGAGGGGCCGGGGGAGAGGGTGGGCGCTCGCTCAAGGTGAAGAGCTGCACCTGCGCGAGATTGCACGCGAGCGCTCTTGCTACGCCTGCGCCGGACTTCAACGTCGGCGAGCCCCGCTTTGATCAGCAGTTGGCCCACGCGCTTGTTCCATCATGAACTCGACGAACGCCCGCACGCGCGATGGCAGTAAACGGCCGTGCGGATACATCAGGCTGACGGGGCGCATGCGCCCGGCAAAAGCTTGCAGGACCTCGACCAGCTCGCCTTGCGCCAGGTCCCGCTCGACGACGAATCGGTAGGTCTGGAACAGCCCTGCGCCCGCTTTGGCCAGCGTCACGCCGGCCAGCACGTCTTCCGCGCACATGTAGTTGCCCGTCGAGAAGATCTCCTTCTCGTGCCCCCCTTCCTTGAACAGCCACGAGATCTGCCGCCCGCTGCTCGGTAGATCGAACTGGATGCACTCGTGCTGGTCCAGGTCCGACAGCGTTTTGGGTATCCCTGCGCGCTTCAGATAGGCGGGGCTCGCGACCACGACCAGTGCCGCGTCTTCAAGGTGCCGGGAGACCATCAGCGAGTCCGGCTGCGCGCGGAAGCGGATCGCCACGTCGAAGTTTTCCTCATGGAAGTCGACGTTGCGGTTGCTGATATGTGCTTCCACCTTGATCAGCGGGTACTTGGCGCGAAACGCGGGCAGGAGCGGCAACAGGCGATGGTGCCCGTAGGTGGTCGGCGCGCTGATGCGGATCGTGCCCGAGGGCTGCACCTGCTCGCCGGTGACCTTGCGCTCGGCTTCGACCAGCTGATTGAGCGCGGCGCGGCATTGCTCGAAGTATTCCTTGCCACCTTCAGTCAGCCGGATGCTACGCGTGGAGCGCACGAACAGGCGCACGCCCAGGCGCTTTTCCAGGCGCGAGATCGAGCGGCTGACGGCCGCAGGCGTGACGCCTGCGGTATTGGCGGCCGCCGTGAAGCTGCCGGCCTCGGCGGCCAGGCAAAACAGCTCGATGCTGCCGAGCAGGATGTCGTCGAATTGCCGGTGCATATTCTTTACACGATGTAATAGGAAAAGTGCAGGAAACCCCGTTTTTTGCGTTCTACAGCAGCAATATAGTACCTCCACACCGGTGACGGCTTTGGAGTCCGACACCGGACCCTGAACCTGAACCTGGATCCATCGGAGGACCATCATGAGCAACACCCACAACACCCACAGCACCGACAACACCGTCATCATCACCGGCGCCACCAGCGGCATCGGCCTGGGCCTGGCCGAAGCCTTCCTCAAGGCGGGCTACAACGTCGTTGGCACCGGCCGTTCCACCGAGCGCCTGCAAGCCGCCGCTGAACAGCTGAATGCTGGCGAGCGCTTCCTGGGCGTCGCGGGCGACGTCGGCAAGCCCGAATCGGCGCGCCAGGTTTTCGCGCAGGCCATTGCCAAGTACGGCAAGGTCGACGTGCTGGTGAACAACGCGGGCATCTTCACGGCCAAGCCGTTCGTGCAGTTCACGCCGGACGAAGTGGAGGAGCAGATCTCCACCAACCTGAAGGGCGTGCTGTATCCGTCGCAGGAAGCGGCCAGGCACATGAGCGAACGCAAGCGCGGCAAGATCATCAACATCACCGCGTCCCTGGCGCTTCAGCCGCACGGCGGTGTGCCAGCGCTGCTGGCCGTGGCCCTCAAGGGCGGCATCAACCAGGCCACGCGCGCGCTGGCGCTGGAACTGGCGCCCCACGGCGTGACGGTCAACGCGGTCGCCCCGGGTGTCGTGGACACCCCGATGCATGCCGCCGAAACCCATGCGGCACTCGGCAGCCTGCACCCGCTGGGCCGCATCGCCAACATCGCCGAGATCAGCGACGCCGTGCTCTACCTGGCCAAGGCCGACTTTGTCTCCGGCACCGTGCTGCCGGTGGACGGCGGCTTCAGCGCAGGCCGCTGAAGCCGGCAGCCGCGGCCGGACGTGTGTCCTGCCGCGGCCCGGAATCCATTGCTCTCATCTCGAAACGTCAATCCATGCAGGAGGCCGCCATGCCTTTCGTCAGCATTCGCATTACCCGCGAGGGAACCACCGCCGAGCAGAAAGCCCAGGTCATCAAGGAAGTGACCGAGACCCTGGAGCGCGTGCTGCACAAACCGCCCGAATGGACGCACATCGCAATCGAAGAGGTGGATACCGACAACTGGGGTTTCGGGGGCCGGACGACCACCGAGATTCGCAAGCAGTCGAATGCCGCTTCAGCCCCCGGTGCGCAGGACAGCCGATAAACCGCCTTGGGCGGCGCCAGCCCCTACCTGGAGTCCGTGGAGTCTGCAATGAAGACCATCAAGAAGACCTTTCTCATCACCGGCGTCAGCGGCGGCCTGGGCCGCGCCTTTGCCGAGGCGGCGCTGGACGCCGGGCACCGCGTGGTCGGCACCGTGCGGCGCGAGGATGATCGCACCGCGTTCGAGGCCCTGCACAGCACGCGCGCCAAGGCCGTCATCCTGGATGTCAGCCGGCTGGATGAGGTCGAGCCCGCCGTGCGCAGGATCGAACATGACTGGAGCCCGCTCGACGTGCTCGTCAACAACGCGGGCTACGGCCATGAGGGCATCCTGGAGGAGTCGCCGCTGACCGAGCTGGTCCGCCAGTTCGAGGTCAACGTGTTCGGCGCGGTGGCCATGATCAAGGCCGTGCTGCCAGCCATGCGCCAGCGGCGCCGTGGCCACATCGTCAATATCACGTCGATGGCCGGCTACGTGGGCTTGCCCGGCGTCGCTTATTACAACGGCAGCAAGTTCGCGCTCGAAGGCATCAGCGAAGCGCTGTCCAAGGAAGTCAGCGGCCTTGGCATCAAGGTCACGGCCGTCGCGCCGGGGTCCTTCCGCACCGAATGGGCAGGGCGCTCGATGGTCCGTTCCGGCCGCTCGATTGCCGACTACGACGCCGTGTTCGAGCCGGTGCGCCGGCGCCGGCAGGAATACAGCGGCCACCAGGCGGGGGATCCGGCCAAGGCGGCCCTCGCGCTCCTGCGCATTGTCGACGCTGAGGATCCGCCGACGCATCTGCTGCTCGGCGACGACGCCCGGCGGCTTGTCGAGGCGCGCCTCAGGGCCTTGGGCAGAGAGATCGGGGCTTGGGAATCCATCACGGGCTCAACCGACTTCGGGGGGTAGCCATGCAATCCGCAAAAATGAACCAGGCTGCCCACCAGGCCGCCCAATCGACGTCCGCCGCGCCTGGCCGGGCGAGCAACATCGGCTACGCCGCGCGCAACGAACACTACTGGCGGCGCAATCTTGCGGTCTGCGTGTTCGGCTCGTTCACAACGCTGGTCAGCCTGAGCATGCTGCTGCCGTTCCTGCCCGTGTACGTCAGGCAGCTTGGCGTCGAATCGCAGTCGAGCGTGATTCAATGGTCGGGCGTTGCGTTCGGCGCGACGTTTTTCGGCACGGCGCTGACCGCGCCGCTCTGGGGGCGGCTGGCCGATCGCTTCGGCCGCAAGCCGATGCTCATTCGGGCGGCGGTCGGGATGGCCGTGGTGATGTCGCTGATCGGCGTCGCCCACAATGTCTACGAGCTTGTCGCGCTGCGGCTGATCGCCGGCCTCGTGGGCGGCTTTGCGTCGGCGTCTACGGTGATGGTCGGCACCCAGGCGCCGCGCGAGCGCGCGGGTTGGGCGCTGGGCATCCTGTCGACCGGCGCGCTCGCCGGCAACCTCGTCGGGCCGCTGGTCGGCGGGCTGCTGCCGGAATGGATCGGCATCCGGGGCACGTTCTTCGCGGGCGGGGCGATGATCGCGGTCACCGCGCTGCTGACGATCTTTGTCGTCAAGGAGGACTTTCATCCGGCCAGCGACGCTAGGGGCCGCACGGCCAATCCGGCTGCGGGCGCGGTGCGCCGCACGAACTACGCTGTCGTGGCCGCACTGCTGGTGACGGCAATGATGGTGTTGCTCGCCAACATGTCGATCGAGCCAATCATCACGGTCTATATCGGCAGCCTGGGCGTGGGCGCGGATCACCTGACCCGCATCGCGGGCGTGGTGATGGCGTGTTCGGCGCTCGGCAGCGTGCTGACGGCGGCGCGGCTCGGCGCATTGGCCGACCGCATCGGTAGCTGGAACGTGATCATCGGCTGCCTGGTTCTGACGGGGCTTGCGATGCTGCCGCAAGCGTTTGTCACGCACTGGTGGCAACTGGCCGCGCTGCGCATGCTGATGGGCATGACGCTCGCTGGCCTGCTGCCTGCGATCGGCAAGCTCACGAGACAATCGGTTGACGAACACGCGACGGGGCAGATGCTGGGGTATCTGCAATCGGCGCAGTTCAGCGGCCAGGTGATCGGGCCGGTGATCGGCGGTCAGATCGGCGTGAGCCTCGGCCTGCATTCGGTGTTCTTTGTCACGGGTGGGTTGCTGGTCGCCTGCGCCGGACTGGCCCAGTGGGCGCGTCGCCGCTGAGCACAAATGGCACGACGGGCAGGATGCATGGGCTCAGGATGGTCGGTGCGCCACCCAGGCAAGCAAGTAGCAGCAGAGGTATGATCGGGTCTGTTGGCGTGGCTGGGTTGCCCTTGATCAGGCACCGCGGACGTCGCCTGGGTGTGTCGCAAACATGCGTCGCAAACAAGCGAGTTTGTACCTCTTTGTGGCAGCGCGGCGCCCGGATACATTGCGATACACGCGGGGCCGAAGGCCCCCATACAATGGCGACGAAACTGACTGGCCGAACATTCCCAATCCTGCCGAGGTGAACCCGATGGAATCGCACGTCGACCATATCCTGATCGTCGATGACGACCGGGAAATCCGTGAACTCGTTTCGACCTATCTCACCAAGAACGGCTTGCGCGTGACGGTGGCGCCGGATGGCCGCCACATGCGCTCGTTCCTGGAGGCCAATACCGTCGACCTGATCGTGCTCGATCTGATGCTGCCGGGCGATGACGGCCTGGTGCTGTGCCGCGAATTGCGTGCCGGAAAGCACAAGGCCACGCCCGTGCTGATGCTGACCGCGCGCGACGATGAAACGGATCGCATCATCGGCCTCGAAATGGGCGCGGATGATTACGTCGCCAAGCCCTTTGCCGCGCGCGAGCTGCTGGCGCGCATCAAGGCCGTGCTCCGCCGCACCAGGATGCTGCCGCCCAATTTGCAGATCACCGAAGCAGGGCAGATGCTCGCGTTCGGTCACTGGCAATTGGATACCACCGCGCGCCACCTGATCGACAGCGACGGCACCATCGTCACGCTCAGCGGCGCGGAGTACCGGCTGCTGCGCGTGTTCGTCGACCATCCGCAGCGCGTGCTCAACCGCGATCAACTCCTCAACCTCACGCAGGGCCGCGAGGCGGACATGTTCGAGCGCTCCATCGACCTGCTGGTCAGCCGCCTGCGCCAGCGCCTGGGAGACGACGCACGCGAACCCAGCTACATCAAGACCGTGCGCAGCGAGGGCTACGTGCTTGCGATGCCGGTGGAGATCAAGGAGGCCCGCCAATGAGCACATTGAACGCAACGAGCACAACGAGCACAACGAGCACGCGCCTCTGGCCCTGGCCGCGCTCGCTGGGTTCGCGCCTGTTCCTGATCTTGCTTGCCGGGCTGGTGATCGCGCATGGTTTGTCGTTTGGCGTGCTGTTCTCCGAGAGATACATGACAGCGCACGAAGTCATGCTGGGCACGCTGGAAACCGACGTGGCCACCTCGGTTGCCATCCTCGACCGCGTTCCCGCCGCCGAGCGTGCGCAATGGCTGCCGCGCGTGAATCGCGGCAACTATCAATACATATTGGGGCCGGGCTCGCCGGGCGTGCCCGAGATGACGCAACGCGGCAAGGATATTGCCGCGCGGATCACCCAAGCCAGCGAGGGCCGCTTTCCCGTCACGGTGGAGTCGATCCCGGGCGACGGCAAGCAGTTGCAGGCGCACCTGACGCTGAGCGACGGCAGCCCCCTGACCATCGACGTGCATCCGCGCATGATCCCGATCGCCCAGTGGCTGCCCTATGTGCTGGTGATCCAACTGTTGTTGCTGGTCGGGTGCTGCTGGTTCGCCGTACGCGTGTCGATCCGGCCGCTGGTGGCACTGGCCGATGCCGCTGATACGCTCAATCCCAACATAAAGACGCCGCCGCTGGCCGAAACAGGCCCCGCCGAGCTGACCCGCGCCGCGCGGGCATTCAATGCCATGCGCGAGCGCATCGCCCAGTTCATCGAGGAGCGCGTGCAGATCCTGGCGGCCATCTCGCACGATCTGCAGACGCCGATCACGCGCATGAAACTGCGCGCCGAGCTGGCAGAGGACTCCGAGGAGAAGCGCAAGATGGTGCAGGACCTGGCCGAGATTGAAAGGCTCGTGCAGGAAGGGCTGGCGTACGCGCGATCCACGCATGGCGATGGCGAGAAGCCATCGAGAATCGACCTCGGATCGTTCATCGAGAGCCTGGCCTACGACTATCAGGACATCGGCAAGGCAGTGACCATCCAGCAGAACATCGGCGGCGCCATCGTGACGCGCCCCCATGCGTTGCGCCGGATCCTGACCAACTTGATGGACAACGCGATCAAGTTCGGCGGCGCGGCGGAACTGCGCGTGGACCGCGAGCACGACACCGTGATCATCGAGGTGCTCGATCGCGGCACGGGCATCCCGCAAGACAAGCTCGAAGCCGTGCTGCAGCCGTTCGTGCGACTCGAAAGCTCGCGCAGCCGCGAGACCGGCGGCTCCGGCCTGGGCCTCGCCATTGCATATCAGCTTGCGGTGGCCATCGGCGGCTCGCTCAAGCTGCGCAACCGTGAAGGGGGCGGGCTGGCAGCGATCGTCAGGCTAGGCTGACCAAAGGGGGAGGCTAGAGGCCTGCCCGGTTGCCCGGCGGGGCCACGGTTTCAATGCGTCGCTGTCCACCTCGAAGCAGCCTGGCCACGCTCCCGGCAACGAGCCTGACCAGGCAACCAGCGATCAGAGGTGGTCTGCGTCGATCACGGCGCTGACAAAGTCCTGCGGCGCCTCCTGCGGCAAGTTGTGGCCAATGCCGCCTGTGATGAGCCGATGCTGATACTTGCCTGAAAATTTGCTGGCGTAGGCACTCGGTTCCAGGTGCGGCGCGCCATTGGCGTCACCTTCCATCGTAATGGTTGGCACACCGATGCTCGGAAACGCAGCAAGCCGCTGTTCCAGATCGGCGTATCGGGGTTCGCCCTCGGCAAGGCCGAGCCGCCAGCGGTAGTTGTGGATCACGATGCTCACGTGGTCCGGATTGTCGAACGCCACGGCGCTGCGATCGAACGTGCGGTCGTCGAAGTGCCATCTCGGCGAGGCGAGTTGCCAGATCAGCTTCGTGAACGCATGCCGGTGCTGCTCATAACCGACCCGCCCGCGCTCGGTGGCGAAATAGAACTGATACCACCATTGGAGTTCGGCCTGCGGCGCAAGCGGCTTTCGGTTGCCCTCGACACTGCCGATCAGGTAGCCGCTGACGGAAACCAGCGCCTTGCAGCGCTCCGGCCAGAGCGCCGCGACGATGCATGCCGTGCGCGCGCCCCAATCGTAGCCGGCGAGGATCGCCTTGCCGATGCCCAGCGCGTCCATCAGGGCGACGGTGTCAAGCGCGAGCGCCGCCTGCTCGCCATTGCGAAACGTCGCGTCGGAAACGAAGCGTGTGCTGCCATAGCCACGTGCATACGGCACGATCACGCGGTACCCCGCCGCCGCCAGCGCTGGCGCGACGTCGACAAAGCTGTGAATGTCATACGGCCAGCCATGCAGGAGGATGACGGGGGGCCCATCGGCAGGACCTGTCTCGGCATAGCCGATATTGAGTTCGCCGGCAGTCACCTGCTTGATCGTCGTGAATTGGGTATGCGTACCCGGCTTTGCGGTCGGCGGGCGCGCTGCCGTCTTGCCGGATTCCGCGTGCGCCAGGTCATACAGGCCAAGTGGCGCGGCGGCCAGCGTGAGCGCGGCCGTGCCAAACAGGCGGCGCCGTTTTTGATTGATCGGTTCGGACATGGTTCTCTCCATTGGGAATGATTGCCGATGGGAAGTATTGGCGACCCGCGTATCGCGCCTGTTTCCCGAACCCTCCGATTTGAAACGTTGCGTATCCGGCAGGCCGCCGGATACAGAGCGATACAAAACTGCATCCCACAGCGCTGTCCTGCGCCGCGTCTTCGCCACTTGCCGCGGGATTTTTGTATGCGTCTGTATCACGCGGCAATCGGGATACGTAGCCAGACAGAACAGGCCGCGACGTGCTACGTGCCTGATACATCGACCGCCTTTAATACGTTCCGTGGCCCGATGCCGAGCACAAGCGAAGCGATCTCCGGCCGCGCAATTCTCCGCGCAAAACCATCTCAAGGAAAACATCATGACCCGCATCGAGAACGTCCTGTACACCGGCAAAGTCCACGTCACCGGCGGCCGCGAAGGCCAAGCCCATAGCAACGATGGCCGGCTGGATCTGAAGCTGTCCTCACCGGGCAGCAGCGGCGCCGGCACCAACCCCGAGCAGCTGTTTGCCGCAGGGTGGTCGGCTTGCTTTATCGGGGCAATGGGCCGCGCCGCCAGCCAGATGAAGATCAAGCTGCCAGCGGACCTTGCAGTGGATACCGAGGTGGACCTCGGCACCACCGACGGCGCCTTTTTCCTGCAGGCCCGCCTGAACGTCAGCCTGCCGGGTCTCGACCGGGAAGTGGCGCAGGCGGTGGTTGAAGCGGCGCATCAGCTCTGCCCGTATTCAAAAGCCACGCGCGGCAACATCCACGTCGAACTGCATCTGGTCTGACCCGTGCCGTGATCCGCCCGATGCCGTCGGGCGGATCGCAAGCGTGCCAGCGCCGTTGGCACGGCTTCCCACTCCTTACGCATTTGCATTTGAAGCATTTGAAGCATTTGAAATCATGCGCAAACTTCTACTGTCCGCCCTGGTTGCCGCCGGCATTGCCGCCGTCTATGTCATCGGAACGGGCGCGCCCGCCTTCAGCGCGCCCGTTGCGGATGGCAGCACCGCGCCCGAGTTCGCCGGCATCGACCAATGGCTGAACTCGCCGCCGCTTTCGATGAAGGCGCTGCGCGGCAAGGTGGTGCTGGTCGATTTCTGGACGTACTCCTGCATCAACTGCATCCACACGTTGCCCTATGTGAAGCAGTGGCATGAGAAGTACAAGGACCAGGGGCTTGTCGTCGTGGGCGTGCACACTCCCGAATACCCGCTCGAGAAGTCCACTGCCAACGTACAGGCGGCGCTCAAGCGCTTCGATATCCGCTATCCGGTCGCGCAGGACAACAACTACGCCACGTGGTCGGCGTTTCACAACCAGTATTGGCCTGCCACCTACTTGATCGATGCCGAGGGCCGCATCGTCTACCAGCACTTTGGGGAAGGGCGCTATGCCGAAACGGAAGCCGCCATCCGCAAGCTTCTGACTGAACGCAAATAGACCGCCGATTCAAGTCTTGAAGGTGTACATCGACCTCTGCTGCGGCATGTCGCCGCACGTTGGCGTTGCTCGGGATTCACCAGTTTACCGAGCAGGGCGATCGGTGCCCGTTCGCACGCAAGGGTGTGTTCTACGTTGTAACCGTCGGCGGTTGCCGGTTTGGAGAAGTCCATGAGGTCAGATTTTCAGGATGTCCGAGCGAAGTTGCGAAGCGAGTTCCTTGTTGCGGCCACGGCCGTCCAGCAAGTCCAGGTACATGATGAACGCACTGGCAAGGTGCGAGGGATGATCCGAGTGTTCCCGGGTGAATAGGGAGCTCGCACCGCCACGCTCGATGAGGGTGACATTCGAGCCTTTCTCGACTTCCTGCAACCCCAGCGCCTTTGCGTAGTCGGGCGTGCTGCCGAGAGGAACGATTGTGTCCGCGCTCTCCACGTGCTAAGCAGTGGCGACACCGCGTTCGCCGCGGCGGTGCCGGTGAAGGCCCAGCCCGTTAGCGCCTCGCTCTCCAGCTTGTCGGTGATGGCCGAAAGTATCGCATTCGGGTTGCGGGTGTACGCAAACCAGCGGGTTTTATGTTCCTTCCGAACGCGCCAGGCATCGGCCCACAAATCAAGCAGCACGCCTGGTTGTATAAGGCGCCGGCGCAGGGTTCGCCCACTGCCTCTGGACTCTACCAGCTCCAGGCGCTCCAATTCACGCAGGGTGAGTGACACCGTATAGGCGGAGGTTTCGGCCAGGTCAGCAATCTCGAGTCCGGTCAGCCATCTCTGGTTGGAATGGAGCAGGGCATGTACGACTTGCTCCCTCGCGCCGGTGAAGAGTGATCCCGCTCGCCGGGGCGAAACAGGTTTCGCCGGGCGATCGATGTTGATCAGCCAGTCCTTGTGCTTGAAGTACAAACTTCCACTGGCGTCGAAATAGCCAATGTTGCGCTCGCACAAGATGTCCCGTGCCCCAGCGCTAAGTTGCCCCGCGATGACAAAAAGGGCGGTGCTACCCGCGTCCTCCTTGGACAGCCGATACTCTTCCAATTGCCACGCGGCGTTTCGTATATCGCGCGGATACGGCTCAGGAAAGTTGCGAAGGAACGGTAGAAGACATGAAAACGGGAGGGATAGTGGAGCCCACCCGCTGGGCACTGCGCTGCTCGCGCCGGGCGATTGTGCCCTGGGGTGGATCTGACACCGATAAGCCTTGGCTGTCCTTCTTGCCAGAGGGCTATGGAGGCAGTTGGTGGTCGGCGCTGGTCTGCCGGCGCCCGCAGTGGCAGCTGCACCCACGGCGCTCCGCCCGTTCCGCCTCCTGTGCGCGAAGACTGTTCCGGGCAACCCAGATGAAGAAGGCCGCGATGGGCACGCCCACGGCCAAGACGGCTAGACCGATCGTCATAGCGATGCTCCCAGACTACAGTGTGAGATATAGGGATATAACTCCTGCCTGACCGCGTGGACGCGGCTCGACAGAAACAGTGGAGGTGCCAGGCTGAATTCAAAGCGCAGCACCTGGTTGCGGATCCGGCGCCAATGGCACGGCAGCGCGCCTCTACCCTGCCAGTAGGCGGTACAGGCAGCCACGCACTGTACGGCTGCCTGGTAGTGGGCCAGCTGGCCCTCCTGGTATTGCAGTTAGGCCGCCACCAGCCCCTGCAGTTGCAGCGCGGCAGCCTGCTGGGGAGCCGGAAGGCGAAACGGCCGCTGCGCCAGGGTGGCGCCTAGGGCGTGGTACGGCGCGGCCGTCCGGGCGAGATCGCCGGCGTGGCGTGCCGTTTGCCAGAGGACAAACATGCCGCTCATGGTGAGAGTGTGCTCCAGTTCGGCGCCGGCAAGGATGCCGGCGCCAGAATTTCGATGGGCAGATTCAACAACCATCGTCTCCAACATGGGGCAACAGCGAGTTTTGCCTCGATCGGTGTGTATAGCGATATCGCGAAATCTGACGAGCGTGTTCAGAGGCCTTGTTCACGTGAAAGCGTGGCTCGTTTGGGTAATATCGTCCGTGGTCTTATCGTCATCATAGACCGAGCATGGCGAGATGCCAATAGCTTCCCCAAGGCACGGTGGTGCCGCCCCTCTTGTTCAACTGGGCAACGCGATCCGCGAAGTCCGACTCAGGCAGGACCTGTCCCAGGAAGAGCTCGCCCATCGGGCTGGCATCGACCGCTCGTATATGAGTTCAGTTGAGCGGGGAGGGCAGAACCTGGGGGTGATGCATCTCTTGAGGATTGCTACTGCGCTTGAGGTTACGGTTGCGGAGTTGATGGCGGTTGCGAAGCTCTGAGCATCAACGATGTTGGGATCCTTCGCGTGAAAACTGGTGGCGACGTTGGCCAAGCTGATCAAGAGCATGATCTGCGCGTCGACGCCAGCGCCAATGGTCAACGCGCTGAAGCCATCGCCCATGTCGGCGTTCAGGTCAAGGGTGGTCTTGCGTGACATTGCATCGTCTCCTTTGCGAGGCGTTGCGCTTCAATTGCACAGGCGGACTCCAGCCGGCCACGGCCCGGTGGGCCGCGACGCCGGTGTGGATAGCGGGCGAACTCTCGTGAGCTTCAGTACTGCGCCTGTCGTCCCACAAAATAGCTGACAACACGGCCCTTACAAATCAAGGACCTAACCAGCTTTTCTGAGAATCTAAAGTTCAGTACTCTCAAAAAAGCTGGAAATTTCCTATCGAAGTCACAAAATAAATGACGTGATCCCTCAGACCGGCTTCCTAGGAACTTGTGAGTCCCACCGCCTTCGTCGCATCGGAACCAACACCGCGTATTCTGCAGTTGCTTAATAGCACACCGCTTGCCCGCCGCATACTCGGCTCGTTGACTGGAGCGAGCTATGAAAGCGATGCGACGGTGCGCCGCCTGCGGCCAATCCTTCTTTCCACGTCCCCAAGTGCCGAGGCAGTGCTATTGCTCTGCCACAGCCTGTCAGCGCGAGCGCCGGCGCCGATGGCAAAAGCAGCGCCTGCAGACCGACGCCGACTATCGCGACAACCAAACGCGCGCATGCACCGCATGGCGCAAGCGCCACCGGGACTATTGGTCCAGCTATCGCGCCACGCATCCTGCGTACGTCGAGCGCAATCGAGAGTTCCAGCGCACACGAAACCATCGACGACGGTCGATTGCAAAGATGGATGTGTCCTCCGTCCAAGCGCCGCTCCCCTCTGGCGTCTACCTCCTGCAGCGCCACTCCTCCCATGGGATTGCAAAGATGGACGCGTGGACGGTCCAGATCGTAGTACTGCCTCCAGCCAGAGGCCCATCGAATCATGATTGCAAAGAGATGACGTGAGGCGCTCTGCGCCGTCACCTGCTACTGTGGATTCGTGCGCTCTCCCCAGGCCCTGAGCGGCTTCCAGACGAACCCGATCGCGCCCGTGCACAAGTCCACAGATACCGGGCGTAGCTCGAGGCAACAGTGGCCGTTAGCGTGAGAGCGGGTTCGCACATTGGCTCGTGATCATCATGTCAATCGATCAAATCAATGGGACGGCGCCAAGGACGCCGGAAGCCCTTCGTGCCGTCGAGTACGTTCGGATGTCGACCGAGCATCAGCAGTACTCGACGGAGAATCAGCGCGACAAGATTCGCGAGTACGCCGCAAGAAGAGGGTTCGAGATCATCCGAACGTATGCCGATGAAGGGAAGAGTGGGCTGCGCATTGATGGGCGTGAATCCCTGCAACGCCTCATCCAAGAGGTCACCGGAGGAAACACCGACTTTCAAGCTATTCTCGTCTATGACGTGAGCCGCTGGGGTCGGTTTCAAGATGCCGACGAGAGTGCGTATTACGAGTACATCTGTCGGCGCGCCGGCATCCAAGTCGCGTACTGTGCCGAGCAGTTCGAGAACGACGGCTCACCAGTTTCAACGATCGTAAAGGGCGTAAAGCGTGCAATGGCCGGCGAATACAGCCGCGAGCTATCGGCCAAGGTGTTCGCGGGCCAATGCCGACTGGTCGAACTTGGATTTCGACAAGGTGGGCCCGCTGGCTACGGTCTGCGGAGGGTACTGGTTGACGAGCATGGCCTCATGAAGACCGAGCTTCACCGCGGGGAGCTTAAGAGCCTGCAGACTGACCGGGTCATCCTGATGCCGGGATCGGACAGCGAGGTCCGCATGATCAACTTGATCTACAACTGGTTCATCGACGAATCGTTGAACGAGTATGAGATCGCCGCACGCTTAAACGGCATGAGGGTGCGTACGGATCTGGACCGAGAATGGACTCGCGCAACCGTGAGGGAGGTACTTACCAACGAAAAGTACATTGGCAATAACGTTTATAACCGCGTCTCATTCAAACTCAAGCGAGCACGCGTCACAAATTCGTCCGACATGTGGATCCGCAAGGACGGCGCCTTCAAGCCAATTGTGCCACCGGATGTCTTCTACACCGCGCAAGGCATCATGCGGGCCAGGGCACGCCGATATAGTTGCGATGAACTAATCGAGCGCCTGCGGAACCTGTACAGGAACCGCGGCTTCTTGTCCGGCTTGATCATCGACGAGACCGAAGGCATGCCATCCTCAGCGGTGTACGCATACCGCTTCGGCAGCCTTATCCGCGCTTACCAAACCGTTGGATTCACGCCGGACAGGGACTATCGGTACCTCGAGATCAACCGGTTTCTGCGCCAGTTGCATCCGGAGATCGTCAAGCAAACCGAGAAGGCCATCGCCGATCTTGGCGGAAGCGTAGTCCGCGATCTGGCCACCGACATCCTGGACGTAAACGAAGAATTCACTGTATCGCTGGTATTGTCGCGTTGCCAACCGCATGAGAATGGCGGAAACCATTGGAAAGTTCGCTTTGACACGAGCCTGCTGCCAGATATCACTGTCGCTGTACGGCTAAACGGTCAGAACAACGCGCCGCTCGATTATTACTTGCTACCTCGGCTTGATTTCGCACTGCCCGGAATTCGCCTGGCGGAGCGCAACTCGATCGAGTACGAGAGTTATCGCTTCGACACGCTGGACTACCTCTATCGGATGGCTGAGCGGGCGAAGCTGCGGAGGACAGCATGAATGTGAAGCAGCGGGCCGGAGAGATCCGCATGATCCCGATTGATCAGATCGAGGTGATTAATCCACGCGAGCGCAACAGTCGCGTCTTCGAAGAGATAGTAGGCAACGTAAAGACGATCGGGCTTAAGAAGCCAATTACCGTGACACCGAGAACTGCTTCGAATGGGGCGGAGAAATTTCTTCTGGTGTGTGGCGAAGGCCGCCTGAAGGCATTTCGCTCGCTCGGTGAAACCACCATCCCAGCAATGGTAGTCCACGTTAGCGACGAGGACGCTTTCATCATGAGCCTCGCTGAAAACATCGCACGCCGGCAATGTCGTCCGCTTGAACTGCTCGCCGGTATCCGGCAACTGCAAGACCAGGGCTACTCTCCGAAGACCATCGCCGAGAAGACCGGCCTGACCCAAGCATATGTCCAGGGGATCCTGACGCTACTTCAACATGGGGAGGAGCGCCTGTTGATTGCCGTTGAGAAGGGTACGATCCCAATGACTGCAGCCCTAGCAATTGCCGGCGCGGGCGACGACGACAAAGCGATACAGGCAGCGCTACAGGAGGCATATGAATCCGGCAAACTCCGCGGCAAGCAACTCATGACCGCTCGCCGGATCATCGAGCGACGACAGACATTGGGGATATCGGCCGCGAGATACATGAAGAGTAAAAAGGCAGATATCACGACGTCGAGTCTAGTAAGAACGTATGAGACGGAGGTCGAGCGCCAGAAGACTATGGTCCGCAAGGCCGAGTTCACCCAGCAACGTTTACTGTTCGTCGTTGGAGCCCTTCGGCAGTTGTTCGCCGACGAGAATTTCATGAATCTTCTACGAGCAGAGTCATTGGCAACACTGCCAAAGTACCTTGCTGACCGGGTGTGGCCTGGTGGGAGCGGGCCATGACAAGTGTGACGCTCGGATTTGTGCCCGAACCTCTCTCCGTTCCTGTCATCTGCATTCTTCCTTCTCGCAAGACGCCTGCCGGCGTCGCGAACACGCGCAAGTTTAAGCAGATCCGATCCTCCATTGAAGAAATAGGTCTGATTGAGCCGCTGTCTGTAACTGCCGTCGATCAGCAGTCCGGCCATCACATGCTGCTAGACGGACATATCCGGTTGATGGCACTACGCGAACTAGGCTTCGTTGAGGCCGCGTGCCTAGTGGCTACCGACGACGAGGCGTACACGTATAACAACCGCATCAACCGCCTAGCCACCATTCAAGAGCACTACATGATTCGTCGCGCTATCGACAGGGGTGTGACGCCCGAGCGCTTGGCGAGAGCGCTTTCAGTTGACGTAAGCCAAATCATGAAGAAGGTGAACTTGCTCGATGGGATCTGCCCGGAGGCAGTCGAGTTGCTCAAGGAGCGGCAGTTTTCACCCGAAGTAGCGCGGGCTATACGCAAGATGAAGCCAACGCGCCAAGTTGAGTGCGTGGAGTTGATGGTGGCAGCGAACAACATCACCGTGGCCTACGCCGAGGCCTTGCTCGTTGCGACACCGGCGGGCCGTCTGACTAATGGCAAGAAGCCTGGAAAGTTGAGTGGCGTTAGCCCGGAACAGATGGCAAGAATGGAGCGGGAGATGGGCAACTTACAGGAGCAATACAAACTTGTCGAGCAAACATACGGCGAAGACGTGCTCAACCTTGTCCTCGCGCGGGGCTATCTAGCAAAGCTACTGGAAAACGAGTCGTTAGTGAAATATCTGAGTCAAAGACAACCCGACTTACTCCGAGAATTCGAGGCGATCTTGGAAATTACCTCACTTGATCCATAAGCACAAAAAATGCCGCATAAGCGACAACAGAAGGCTATGCGGGTGGCTCTGGCGTCGGGACTCTCGCCAGCATTGAGCCGGCACATACGGGCCGTCCCGCTGGATAGGGCAGACACCATCAACGCCATCGGGGCTGAAGCTCGCAAGCTCGAGATTGCCCCATGTTCGGCGTCGCAGCAGCATACCGCCTTCCCGGACGAAGGCATCATCAACTGCGGCGCGGTCAAGAGGAAGCCAGAAATGTTTCCCGGCTGATTACGACCATCGCGGAATATCAGCGATCCCCTGCGAGCGTAAGAAGCTGGAGATGCACTTTGCTCATCTGCTGTGACGATCGGGATAGTATGATTGCATCTTTGTGAATGGTGTCACACTTGGGTGTTCCGGGAGGCGCGATCAATGCTACGCTCGGGGAAACAACGGCCGCCAAGGGCGCCCGCCAACGGTACCTATGCCAGCGCCGACCCGATTTGGTGCGGGAACTCAAGCCGATCTTGTGGATAGGTAGGAGCCTACTGGCCAAGCGAAGTCATCGGCATGCTGCAGACCGCTCGGGTCGAAGAACTGAGCCTTGACCAAGACCTTGGCGACGACGAGCGTGGGTGGGACTACGACGTGATCTGCTGGATTGAGGACGCGATCGCTGTCCGCGGGTTCGTGCCGGCGAAAATCACGGCACACTCAGCCCATTCATTGGCCAGGACAAAGATGCTCGCTGGGATGCAGCCCATCGAGGAGCCTGCGGCCCGGCACAGACACCAGCATTGAGGAATTATTCGACCGGAGTATAGCCATGAAAGGTGACAGCGGTTCGACGTGGGCGCCGCCTCCACGGCCGGAAGTGCGTAGCCTCGCCCTTCACAAGATTATCGCGGAGAAGCTTCGTGCTGATCCATCGCTACTGAGACAGGCAATCAGCACTCTGAACCGCTGGAAGTCCGCTGACGGCACGGAATCGGCTGATCGTCTGGAATGGCGCGAACTGTTGCAAGGGCCGGTTGACGGTATCCTGGCCATCCTGGTGGATCCCGGCCCACGGGGCATCCGATTGCGAAACGCATCGCCTTTCACGGGTGTTCTAACGAATGAGGAGAGGATGCGGATCATCAAGGCATGGCGCGCCGGTGAGCTGACAGCTCTCATTCGCGATTAGGTGTGCCTCAACTGCCAGCACCCCTTTCTGACCCATTTGAAATGTCTGCTTCTGACAACGCCCAATTGCCGCTCGGGCCCACAAAAGCTGGAGCCAGGCGGCTCAACGAATGTCCGCGCAAGACACTAGGCCCGCTAAATCAGTGCGCGAGTCATCGAGGCATTGGGTGAGTGCGTTGTCATAAGCGTGTCCATGATTCAGGTCCGGTGATGAAGCGACAGATCAGTTTTGCGGAAGCGGAAAGCCACGGCAAGAAGCGGGTGACGCGCCGCCAGCGCTGCCAGCGCTTCCTGACGGAGATGGAAAGCGTGGTGCCGTGGTCGCGCCTGATTGCGGCGGTCGAGCCGTACTACCCCAAGGGCAAACGTGGACGGCCGCCGATCGGACTGGAGCGAATGCTGCGCATTTACTTCCTTCAGCAGTGGTACGGCCTGTCGGACGAGGCGCTGGAAGACGCGCTGTATGACAGCATGGCGATGCGGGCGTTTGCCGGGATCGACCTGGCAGTCGAAGCGGTGCCAGACGCGACCACGCTGCTCAAGTTTCGCCGCCTGCTCGTCGAGCATGAACTGACGCGAAAACTGTTCGACGAGATCGGCATCATGCTGTGCGAGCGGGGGCTGATGATGAAGGAAGGCACGATTGTGGATGCCACCATAATTGAGGCGCCACCGTCGACCAAGAACAAAGAGAAGAGCCGCGACCCGGAGATGCACCAGGCCAAGAAAGGAAATGCGTGGCACTTTGGCATGAAGGCCCATGTCGGCGTGGATGCGGCTTCTGGGCTGGTACACAGCGTGGCGGGCACCGCAGCGAACGAGTCGGACGTGTCGCAGGCACACGCTTTGTTGCATGGCCACGAGAAGCACGCGTTTGGCGACGCGGGCTACACGGGCGTGGAGAAGCGCGAGGAGATGCAAGGCAAGTCCGTGAAGTGGCAGGTGGCCGTCAAGCGCGGCAAAATCAAGGCGATGCGTGACGGTGCGGTCAAGGACTTGCTGATCGCCGTCGAACGGGCCAAGGCCCAGATCCGGGCACGGGTCGAGCATCCATTCCACGTCATTAAGAATCTCTTCGGTCATCGCAAGGTTCGCTACAAGGGCCTGGTCGAGAACACGGCGCAGTTGTTCAGCCTGTTTGGTCTGGCGAATCTGGTGCTCGCCAGGAAGCTGTTGTTGGCCTCACAGGGGAGCAATCCGTCCTGATCGCGCAAAGCGCGCCAGAAATGGCGCGAAATGAGCGAAAAGCGTGGCGAAGCTGGCCCGTTTCTCCCTCTTTGTGAAAAGCCAAAGCTAAAGCCGTTGGCAGCGTCATACGAAGACCTCGTTGATCAGATGGTATGGACGCCTCCCCCCGGCAACGGGTGCTCACCTGCGAGAGGAACTTCACCACGAGGGCGCCGTTGTGCCAAAGTGGAGAGCGTGCAACCACCTTAGCGGGAGGTGTCCCAAATGAAGCTCACTGTGATCGGCATGGATATTGCCAAGCATATCTTCCAACTGCATGCGGTCGATGCGAACACTGGCGAGATCGAGCGGATCAAGCTCAAGCGAGGCCAAGTGACAGAGTTCTTCACAAAGCGGGAGCGCTCACTCGTTGCTATCGAAGCGTGCGGCAGCGCTCACCATTGGGCGCGGCAGTTGCAGGCACTCGGCCACGAGGTAAAGCTGATCTCTGCGCGATCGGTTCGTCCCTTTGTGTTGCGTAATAAAACCGACGCTGCCGATGCCAGAGCTATCTGGACAGCAGTCCGGCAGCCCGAGGCGCGGTTTGTTGCGATCAAGAGCGAGCAGCAACAGACCATTCTGGCGCTGCACCGCATCCGGGCTCAACTGATGAAGTTCCGGATCATGCAGACTAATGCATTGCGCGGCTTACTCTATGAGTTTGGTGAAGTGCTTCCGGAAGGTTACCGGGAATTTGCCACGAAGATTTCTGGGGCGCTTGCCAAGATCGCGGATCGCTTGCCGGCCATGCTCATCGACAGCCTACGAGAGCAATGGACACGCGTGCAGGCAACCGACAAGGAAATCGCTGCGCTGGAGCGTCGACTCAAGGTTGCGCTTCGCGACAATCAGGAATGCCAGAAGATCGCTGAAATTCCTGGCGTGGGCCTGCTCACAGCGACCGCCGCGGTAGCCGCCACCGGGGATGCCAAGACCTTTCGCTCCGGGCGTGAGTTCGCCGCCTGGCTAGGCCTGGTACCGAAACAAACGGGCACCGGAGGTCGCGTGCGCCAGCTCGGCATTAGCAAGCGAGGCGACACCTATCTCCGTACCCTGCTCATACACGGCGCCAGATCAGTGGTCACCAAAGGTGGACGAACCGCCTGGCTCGAGGAATTGCTCAAACGATGTCCCTTTAATGTCGTGGTGGCTGCGGTAGCCAACAAACTCGCCAGGACCATCTGGGCGGTATTGGCGAAGGACATGAGATACACGGCACCCGCCACCGCTTTATAGCCAGACGGGTGCCTCACAATGGCCTGAACTTACCTTTCTCAAGGAGCGCAAGCAACGATCGCATGATGGCTAACAGGTTGGACCGGGACGAGGAAAACCCGATAGGGAATGTGAGCAGCCATGCTCGATGAGCAGATGGGGACCTCGTCAGCGAATTCCATATGGGCCAGCAGGCTGTACGGCCTGCACAAACAGGCCGGACATAAGCGTGCTGCCTTCACCTGTCGACCACCATGTCAATCAGCTTGCAGTCCGGGAGGCGTCCACATAAGCGATTCCCTAGCTGGGATGCCGCCGCAAGAGGCGTTGACTGCGAACGGTTCATGGTACTCAACCATTGCTAACCAGCCCCACCAAATACGCTCCACTGATGTATCCTCCCCCCATCCTAAAATACACCGGAGAACACCAGTGGCACGCGTCATCCCCGACGGCTGGGAAACCATGGAAGCCAGCGGCCCCGTTCAGCGCGAGCTCGACACACTAGCTACCCTGGCCAATGGGCTCCCTGATGGTTATTCCGTCTACCACTCCGTCCACTGGACCAACGTCGAGCGCGCACATGCAATCTACGGGGAAATCGACTTTGTCGTCGTGAACCGCGCGGGGCAGTTACTGATCATTGAGCAGAAGAGCGGCTTTCTTGAGGAGACTGCCGACGGCCTGGCCAAGAACTATGCCGGCAAGATCAAGTTTGTGTCGGTCCAGATGGGCCGCACGGCGGATGGGCTTCGCAACAAGTTGATGCGCTGCCTGCATGGGCAGCCGGTGGTCATCGAGCATCTGCTTTACTGCCCGGACTATACGGTCCAGTCTCCGTCGACGGCGGGCCTGACCCCTGAGCGCATCGTCGATGCCAGGCGGCGCGACCAGCTGTGCGGGTTGATTCAGACGTTCCTGCCGCTTGGCGAAAAGCAGGCGCTGGCGGAGCGGGTGCATCGTTTCTTGTGCGACACCATCCAGTTGGAAACAGACGTTAGCGCGCTCATCGGGCAGGCTCGTACCTTGGTTACGCGGGTTTCCGGTGGCTTGTCGCATTGGGCGCGCCAGCTGGATATCGAGCCGTTTCGCTTGCGGGTAACCGGCACGGCCGGATCGGGCAAGACGCAGCTGGCCCTGGCAGAGTATCGGGATGCCATCGATCGTGGGCGGAGTCCGCTTTATGTTTGCTTCAACCGGCCGCTGGCTGATCACTTCGGGCGCATTGCGCCGGCTGGCGGGTTGGTTTGTACGTTTCACATGCTGTGCGATCAGTTGCTCAGGCATAGCGGTGGGTTGCCGGATTTCACGCGACCGGAGGCGTTCTCGGAGCTGGTTGCGGACGTGGCGCGGCTTGCCGTTCCGGAGGCGTTTCTCTTCGACACGGTGATTGTGGATGAGGGTCAGGACCTTGCGCCGGAGTGGCGCGACCTGGTCTTGCGGCATGCCAGGCCGGCAGCGCGCGTGCTGTGGCTGGAGGATCCGATGCAGAACCTGTACGGGCACCCGCCGGCGGAGTTGCCGGGGTGGGTGCGCCTGCGCGCCAAGAGCAACTTCCGTAGCCCGCGGCCGGTGGTGAAGATGCTGCAGCCGTTGCTGCCGCCGGATGTGGAGATTGAAGCTACCGCGCCGATTTCTGCGGCGGAGGTGGAGTTCCTAGTCTATGAGGACAACGCGGGGTTGTTGCAGTCGGTGAAGGATGGCATCCGCATGTGCTACTCGGCGGGCTTTCGCAAGGAAGACGTTGCGCTACTGAGCTATCGTGGCCGGGAGAATTCGCGGTTGCTTGGTTATGACCAGCTTGGCCCACACAAGCTGCGCACTTTCACGGGCAACTACGATGCGCTGGGGCGGCCGATTTACTCGCAGGGCGATGTGCTGGCGGAATCGGTGTTTCGGTTCAAGGGGCAGTCGGCGCCAGCCGTGGTTTTTGCTGAGATCGACTTTGAGTCGATGACCGAGAAGGAGATCCGGCGGCTCTTTGTTGGTGCTACCCGGGCGACGATGAAGCTGGTGCTGGTGATCTCGGAGCGGGCTGCGGAGACATTGCTGGAGAAGATCTAGGCAGTCTCCCCATTGGCTTTCCATCCACACAATATTTAGACAAGACAGTGTTCACACTTTCCCACGCAAACGGGCAGCAAATTCCCGATGAGAAATTCCTCGCTGCATGGTCGATCTGGTTCCAGCGCTTTCAGCCATCGCTTGACCCCCTGACTGACGCCATGCCGAGGTTGCCTAGCATAGATCCTCTGGCGCTGCAGCTTGCCGCGGGCGGACATTTCTCACTAAATGTCCTTTGCCGGACCCTCGCAACGCCGCCGTACCGGAACACGATGCAGGCTACCGGCGATCTGATGGCGGCGAATGCTCATCTGTTGGAACCTCTGGGTGGCGTCCGCAACCCGGCGTCCGGACGGCTTGTGGAAGGGGCGCGGCTCACGCCGGACGCCCAGACACTATTGAAGACATCTGCTAGCGATCCGGCATGGGCCGAAGAAATCGAGGCCTTGCTGGCGGCAGATATTGAGGTGGAGGCTGGTGGCGTGGACGAATTGCTAGCGGCGTCGCTGGATCCTTATGTCGAGCAGGGCACGGCGGCAGTGATGGCCGCTCCTGTTGGCGGAGCCGGCAGCCGTGGCGACCTGGTTGCGCGCCTGGTTCAGTGGATTGACCAAGAGCCGTTTCAGCCGCGATACCGCGGTAAGGCCGTGCGGGGGCAAGTGCAGGGCTGGGCGGAACGGCTTGAGGCCTACTTCTGGCCAACGCCCGACGTTGATCATCGCGCTACGCAGCTGCGTCTGACTCCCCTGTTGAACACTGCGCAGGCGCTTGCAGCAACCGCAGGACGCTGGACGCATCAGGAGAAAGAGCAGGCAAACGACTTTGCCAGAGCGGTCTTCAAATGGGGCGGTGTGCCACAGAAGCCGTTCGATGCCCGCACGGTGGAAGCGGTATTCCTGTCCGCCATCGGCGGCATCTCCCAGCCTGGCGCGCTGATGAACAGCGGCTGGACCAAGGTGGCTGCGTTTGCCACCGGGCACGTTGGGGAAGACAACGGTCTGGTCATCTGGGACAGCCGGGTTGCGCACTCGCTTATCCGGCGCATCGATGCATTGCTGGTTGCCGACGGGCAGCTGGGTATCCCATCTTACCTCCAGCATATTGGCCATGTGCCGGGCAGGGGCGGCACGCGCAAGCAGGTCGCTTACACGTTGCCCTGGCCGAGTGGCTACCGCAGCTGGCCCGCGGTGTTTGCGGGCAGCGCGTTGGTGCGGGAGATCCGCGATGAACTAAATCGCCTTGGCATCGCTGCGCTGCTGATCGACGGCAAGGCGACACGCTGGACCGCGCGGCTGGTGGAAATGGTATTGTTCATGGATGGCTATTGAATCGAGGGGGCAGGCAGTGGGTCCTGAGCCCTCATGGGGAGAGGACCCAGCCACAATGCGCTTAGGTTCACGCCGCAATGCGCTGCGCGATCATGGCCTCGAGAAACGCGTCGCGACAGCTTTGTCGTAAAAAATTGGGGGACGATTGCATCTTCCCTAGTGCCACCTGCCAAGCGCCCAGCAGCTCGTCACGGGCGCTGTCCCAGAACGCAGGCTCATGGTAGAGCGCGAGATAGCGATACCTGTCGTCCTTGCAGGTAAATGCGCCGTAGCCGTCTGCGGGTTGCCCCTCCCAGATGTCCGGCAGGGCGTGAGGCAGTTGCTCAAGCCCCGAATGCTCAAGAGTGGGAAACCTGCCGGATTGGATCGGGCTGGCGGTAAGTTCCCAGACAAGCTTAGGCCCGTCCATCACGCCCTTACCTGCGATCACGCCGCTTAGATCCAGATAGCCTTGCAGGCTGTAGCGCTGTTTGCCGGTAGTGCGCAGATGCAGCAATCCGTTTTCCAGGAATGCCAGTGGCGCGACGGCCAGCTTGCGCTCGGCACTGTCACCACTGGCTTCGTGGAGGCTGTCTAATACGGCCTGGAAAGCTTCGGAGAACCAGGTCCTCACGCCGGCGAGCATCTGGCCGCAGGCCAACAGGTCATCATTCTGCATATTTGGGAGAGTATTGTTGGTAAATTGTCCGGCTAGCGCAGAGAGGCGCATTGCCGGATTGCTGCGGGGGCTGCTGAATGCGATTAATGAGGGAAATGCGCTACGCGATCGAAAGCTCTTCACCTTGTCGTCAGCCGAGACTGGGAGCACCCTGCGGTAATGCAGCGCTGCGCGTGCGATGTCGGCTGCGAGCCGCGTCAGCAAGTGCCATTCATCGCCTGCGCTCTTCTGGACGACGGCGGCTAGCCAGATGATGCCGGCATCCTTCATCAGGTAGCCCCATTGCCTCATGGCGTTGTGGCCGGCCAGCGTGTCGTCCAGTTTGTTCTTCTCATCCCATGCATCGCATACGGCTGCGCGGAGCAGCCAGAGCGTGTCGCCGATGGATTCCAGCAACGCCTTGCCGCTCATGGGGCCGGCGGCAGCCAGCGCAAACGACACGTCCGCCGTGCATGTCAGCGTTTTCAACTTGTCATCGATAGCGAATCCGTGGCCATGGACGCTGCGCACCCCCGCCGGAACCGTGATGCAAAGTTCCGCAGCGGGCGATCCGGCGCGGTCGGCACTGGCCGCAGTCGTGCCGCCTTGATTGCTTGCGCAGGGTACCAGCACTTCTTCCGTTCGCCTGACCGCAGTTTCCTTGCGCGATGCCTTGCCTTTCTTGCGTGCTCCGTTGTCTTCGCCTGGAACGACGCGCAGCAAGGGCGATTGGCTGTCCACATGCCGCCGCACGCGGACGGCGTCGATGGCGGTGAGGTACTGACCTTCTCCCACCGTGCCCGCTTCGCGAGGGCTGCCGCGTTCGGCTTGCCCGTCGCGGAGGTTGGTGGGCAACATTAGCGGCACCGAGGCCTCGTCATTCATTACGAACCTGGCTGACTCGGGGAAGAACGGCTCATCAGACGCGCTGTTGCCTGCTGCCGTCAGAAAAACGCGCTCGTCGGCTTCCAGCGAGGCAACATCGACCTCCCCCATCTCGTCCTTGCGCTTGCCAAGATCCATCCGCAGGTCGCTGGTGATCTTTGCACGGATGATTCGGTCCACCTGGTATCGATCGAGCGTGCCGTCAAGATAGGGGAAGGCTACGCCCAGGCGTGGTAGCTCGGCCGGCCCGCCGGCTTGCTCAGCCCGGGCGTACTGCTCGATGCGCCGGCCGATGAGGCTGCCGAGCCGGTCAACGCGTCCGATGCGCTGCTCGAGGTCGCCGGAGGTCCAGGCGACGCCGTAGTGCACAACTGAGTCGCAGAAGAGGTGCATGTCCACCCCTTCTTTGAGCACGTCGGTGCAGATCAGCACGTTCGGATGGGTGGGGAACTTGAATTGCCTGACCGCATTCTGGTTCTTGAGCCGGCTGGATCGCCCTATCACTGGCGACATCAAACTGAATGCACGATTGATCTCCTCTTCACAGATCCCTTTCCAGTCTGTGGCGTCACCGCCGCGCAGGCATTTGTCGACGATCAAGTCGAAGTGTTCGATCCAGCGCCGAAACTTCTCCTTCCAGTTGGCTACGTAGACGGATAGCTCACCCAGAACCGGGTCGCCGGCATGCTCCAACAGCCACAGGAGTTTCTCCGGCAGCTCGGTTGCGTTGTCGGGCGTGCGGGCCACGCGCGAGTGCAGCACGTACAGATCCACGATGAAGTCGGTCTGCCGCATCGACTGCAGTATGCAGCGTTGCAAAGCCGCGCGTTTCCACCCCGCATCCGCAGGTTCATCCGTGTCATCGAAGAGCCATTTGTTGCGCGGATCGACGCGAAGCGCATCGATGCGGGCTGCGCCGAGAACGATGTCGAGAAAACGCGCCCACCGTTCGGCGTTCTTCCGCCAGATGCGCTCGTTCTGCTCCTCGGTACCAGTCGGCTCTTCGGGCCGCCTCAGCAGGAAGCCACGTAGCGGCTTCTGCGAGGGCAAGGTTGCGCTAAGCAGCCGTTGAATGAACGAGACCAGCTTGCCGTTCTGCTTCCTCTCACCCGACGCGCGCTTCAATGCATCGAAGTACGGTAACGCGATCGCCTCGCGGAACTCGCTGGCCCGGAATGTTTCGCCGTTCTCGCCATCTTCATCGTCTTCATCGTCGTCATTGCCGTCGAGGCTGTCGCTCGGCGCGTCTTCGCCCTCATTCGCATCATGCGAGTCATCTTCAGCCAGTCGGCTCGCCCAGAATGCATCAGGCGTCATTCCCGGGTTGCCCTTTCCGCCGAATGCGTCGAGGCCGGCCAGCGTTTCCCATGCCTCAATGCGCCGGTCGACCTGCCGCTGAAATTGCACGTGAAGCAGGTCCCGGATTTCCTCGACCGTATCGATGCGGCGGACAAACACCAGCGTCTTGTCGCCTGCGCCGTCCTTCAGGCTGCGCTCGAACAGCGCCTCTGCCGTCCGGTTCAGCTTGGCATGGGGCAGCGCCATGGCATGCTGCCCCGGGCGCTCCGCGCCCGTGCGTCCGTTCATCGCTTTGACAAAGCTGTGATTCAGCTCGTCGATGACGGTCCGGTCCATTGCCCTGTTTGCCTTGTCGTCAGCGCCCGCTTGCTTTCGGTCGAGTGCGGTTTCGTACTCACGCTCTACGGTGTCTTTCGCTACGAAGGCCTTGCGGCTGGCCTCGGAACGCCGGACCGAGGTCGACAGAGACTCGAACGACGCGCATTCGCCCTGACGGAACCTGTTTTGCTTGCCCGCCAGCACGCCAACCAGACGCTTCTGCACCAATGCCATGGTCAGCGACAGAAAGGGATCGTCGGCTCCCGTGTAGCGCACGCGCTCATACTTCCGATACTCGATCTTGCCGTAGCGCTGATGCTGGCTGTCCGCGTAAGTGCGGGTCCGGCGCACCATCATCTCGGCAAGTAGGTCGATCACGTCGACCTTGAGGCCAAGCTTAGGGTCGAGCGTCCAGGTGGCGCGGCTGCATCGCGCTTTGTGGCTGCAATCCCCGCACGCGCCGGGGATTGCCGACTTGCCTTCGGCATTGAGCCGCGAAGGCAAGCGGCATAGATAGGCGTCGAGACTGCGGATGTCTCCGGCGCTGGAGTGCAGTGGCGTTGCGCTCATGAACAGCCAGCGATGGACGTTACGGCGGAAGATGCCGGCAATATGGCTGTTCTGGTAGTTGTCCGTATGACGCAGGTACTGCGCTTCATCGAAGATCGCCAGGTCAAGCGGCTGGACGGGCTCGTCGCCTATCCTGCCACACGTCATCAGCGCCCCGATGCGTTTGCAGTATTCCTCGCTCAGAGCGTGGGTAATGTCCTCCCTGCTTGTCTGCGACGGCTTGGCGTGGGCCTGGGCAATCTTGCGCTCCTCATCGCTCAACCGCTCCACGCCGTCCACGCCCACCAGGTTCGCGTAGTCCTGGAGGATGGCTTCCGGGCTGTCGCCCTGAAGATTGAGGGGGCGGCGCAACGACGAATAGCGCAGCAGGTGAATGCGCGCTTCACCCAGGCGCAGGGCTGCGACGAAGTCGCGGAGATTGCCATGAAAGTGCAAGGTCTCGAGCTGGCGCCCGTTTGTCTCGTCGAGCAGCCTGCCGTCAAGCAGTTTGTAGCAGGTGCGAAGAAACTCCGACCACTCGCTCTGCCACTGGCGCTGCAGCGTTGCGCTGGAGCAGATGATGACTACGCGGGAATCGGGCTTGCGCAGGAATTGCGTGGCGATAATCCCCATCGCCTGGCGGGTCTTGCCCATCCCGACCTCATCGCAGAGATAGGCGAAGCCTTTGCTCTCCAGCAGATGCCATAGCCCGGCAACGCCTGCGCTCTGGAGCTTGGCTTGGGCGCTGGCGGCCTCCGGTGCGACCGCGTCAATACCGTCAAAGTCGATATATTCCCGAACCATGCTCGCGGTGAGCTTTTCGGGTATCAGGTTCTTGCTAGTCGGCATGTCGGGCCTGGGTGCGGGATATGGTGTTCGTGTCGCCTTCGGTAACGACCTCGGCGCGGATTTGCGCGTGGAACCATTCAAGGAATCGCTCGGCGCGGTCGTCGGTGTACCTGCCAAACATCGCCGTGAATGAGGGCGATTTGCGTAGCATCGAGGCGATGTCGTCACGCATGTCTTCGATGCTGTTCTCGATCTCGCTTTCAAACTCCTCCGGAGGAGGCAGTTTGATCGTGTTGAGCCGGCGCAAGACATCGCGCATTTCGGCCAGTTGGATGTACCTGCCGATCTTCTCTTCCGGGGTAATAGCGGGCTGCAGCGTGATGGCGCGGAACAGGTTCCTTGCGCCATAGGGCGCGAGTGCATCGTAGGGGTCGGGCGGATCGCCAGCGGCGCTGCGCTTGCGGTGGTACTCGAGCAGCTTCCATGTCCCCTGGAACAGGGCAAAGAAGTCGTAGGTCGGCTCGGCGGATTCCTCTTCACCGTCACCCTCGCCTTCACCGGTGCCTGCTGCGCGGCGTCGCGTCTTGCCGCCCGGGGCATCCGGATCGAGCCCGCGGAGCAGTTCAAGGACCTTCGTCAACCGGGGGCGCGGCTGGTAGCCGAGCTGGTCCGGTTCTGCGTTGACCTGGGTGACGAGGCCACGGAACGTCTCGCGCGTGCCGCGCGCCGATAGGTAGGAGACCGAGAACGTGCGCACTGGCTGCGAGCCGCGGAACGGCAACGCTGGCAGGACCTGTTTCTGATGGATCGGCGTTAGGGCGAGCCGATGGGAAAAACCGTCCATGTGCAGTACGATGTCGCGGATTGGCTCCTTGCTGGTCATCGTGAGTTGCCCGCTAAACGCGTGTGCCTTCCAGTTGCATAGGACGACAGCCTCGAAGGGCGGGAGCGGCGGCGCATGCTCATCTTCCTGGTCCGGGTCAGGCTCCACGAGCGATGGGTCCACCAAGGGCTCAATCTGTGCGGCCCAGGGATTAGGAGATTTGCCGAGATCGTAGCGAAGCATGGCCTCGACGTTTGCCAACGCGTCGCCTTCCGGCGCAAGCATGGCCGCTTGCGTGAAGTTGGCGGAACCGATGCACAGTACCTGTCGCTTGCTTGCGTCTTCCAGCATCAACGCCTTGGCATGTGTGTAGCGCTCGCCATCGGCGGAGAATTTCCCATAACGCTGCTTGACCGCTTGGGGCCGGGCGTCCGGCTCATGGGGGAAGCGGTACGTTCCGTCGGGCAGCAGCGATGGCACAAAGCAGCATTCCTTGACCCCCAGTTTTTGCACGAGAGCCGGCACGCTGCTCCAGTAGGGCGAAACAATGGTCGCCGATCGCCACGGCCCTCCATGGCTCAGCGAATCGAGCAGGGAGCGGTGCGGGCCTTCGCCGAGGGGCAGCGAGAGGTGCAAGGTAGGGGCACTGGCGGCGGCCGGGGCCAGTTGGTCCTTGGCCGAGAGTGCCATCAACAGCTTGTCCAGGACGGTGCGTATATCGCCTTCCTCACGGGCTTCGGCGGCTTCAAAATAGCGCTGCGCCTCACCCTTCAGCCATTCAATCAATGGAATCAGCTCGCGGGCATGTTGCTCGCCGACGGCCGTCATGCCCACGACTTCCCGATTCATCGCCCAGCCCGACAGCGAGAGGTTGCCGCTACCGACAGACAGCCATAAGCCCGGCTTCCGCGTCTGCCGCAGCGTGCCCGCCATCAGCATGATCTTCGGGTGGAAGCGGCCACTGGGCAGTCCTACCGGTAGTACGCCGTAGCGGAGGTCGCCCTTCGGCTCCGGTCCCGTGGATCGGTCGCAGGCGACAACGCACTTGAGCTTGCCCAGTTCGTCGTTGATCGCATAGCGGGTCTCGGATGCGCCTTTGAGGTCGTCAACCGAGTCTCCCACCAGCAAGGGCAGCACGTTCGCCTCGAAGAACTGCGAAACGAAGTTGAAGGTCGTGAACAGGGCGTAGCGCTCATGCTCCGTAGAGAAGCGATCGCGTATGTGTTCGAGCGTGCCGCGCATCACGCGCGCCAGCTTGTCGGGCGCCGTGCTCATTGCGCATCCTTGAATACTTGCCCGTAGAGGCTCGAGGCGGTGTTGAGGTAGTAGTCGTTCATCCACGGATAGCCGGCCTGGAGCCGCGCCTTGGCGTCGGCAGGATCACGGTCCGCGGCTACGGGGGCAACCACGACTTCTCCCTCGATCAGAACTAGCGGGTCACGTGCCCGCTCGGTCATGCATCGGGCGTGATAGAGCACCAGTTCTCGCATGAAGGCGACCAGGCGCGCGGTGTCGGTGGTGCCGGTGGCAGGCACGGAGGTGCCAGCCAATGTCTCGGCGAGGATGAGCATCTGCTTCATGCGCTGCGAATCCAGATCTCCACGCAGACGCAGGAAGTTTGTCGCCCGGCTTGCGATCCGGGCGTGCAGGTGCTTGAGTTCGGCGGCGACTTGATCAAGCCGCTTCCCGGGCGAGGCACGCAGCAGGTCAAACACGTCCTGCATCACGAGCAGGAAGGGCTCGCACCACTGCACGCAGTCGATGGCGTGCCGCAGCTCCGACGAGGCAAGCCGTGCGATTCGCTCGTCCAGGCGCAGCTTGCCTGGGGTGGCCACTCTGCGGAGCTGCAGGAAATCGAGCGCTAGCTGGCGTTGTGCGGTCTGGCCGAACAGCTCCTCGCGCAGCATGGTAGATAGCGCTTCATCGCTGAAGACGGTGTCGAGGGCCTTCGACAGTGCAGTGCCTTCCAGATGCACGGCTGGAACTAGTGCAGCCGTTGCCTCGAGGGGATCTCCAAGCGCGCCTGCTAGTTCATTCATGGCCTTTTGCGGCCAGATTCGAGCCAGCTCTCTGGCCGCGCCCGGATGTATTGTTCCGTCGTCAGCAAGAAAACCCGCTCGCCGACAGCTGCCGCGGTAGTACTGAAAGAGGCCGTTCGCCACGGTCTTTGTCGTTCTTGTGTCGACTGTGAAGCCGTCCTTTGCGGCGGTGAGCGAGTTGGTGCCGAAACAATGTGGGCGGTTGTTGCGGAACAGCCAGTATTCGATCAGGCCTTCCATGAGCCGAAAGTACCCGCGCACACGCTCGTCGGAATCGAGCAGAGACTGGATCGGCTTTTGCAGCGCAAGCCATTCGATCAGGACTACGGCCTTGATGCCATTGACCTGGAAAACCGGCGACGCCAGGTTCGGTACCAGTCGGCGGCCGAACGCGCTCCATACCGGCAGCAGACCAAGTGGGTCGCGGCCGCCGGCCGACCGGCTCAGCGAAGGGTCTGCGTCCGTGAAGTATGGGAGCCCCGAGGGCACCATTGTGGCCGTAGCGCCAGGGTCAAGTTCGCTCATTGAGTCTGATTGGAAGGCATGTTGTGGAAGGGAACGGGTCCCGTGTCAATGGCTGGCAGGCTGGCTGGCGCCAGACCACGGCGTCACCGGAATCACCAACCCCGGCGTCACCAAGACAATCAGCCCACGCGCCGCCCCAGTCATGCCCAGATAGCTCCGCACCTGCGCCCGATAGTGCTCAAGCGTGGCCGGGTCCGGATTGACATCGCTCTTCCAGTCGATAATGACCTGTGGGGTACCGTCGTGCGCAAAGCTTGCGGCATCCGCGATACCCACTGTGGCCTCTTCCGTAGTCACGTTGTCCGTCGACGCATAAACCGGCAGCTCCGGCACCAGCGTGAGCCGCAGCGCCGCAATCTCGGGCAAGGCCAGCGTGCGTGCCACGCAGCCGGCCATCTCAGCGGCCGACAGGCCGACTGCCGCGTCCTCATGTGCATCTTCCCCGAGCATTGGGATCAGCTCGGCCGCGCGCGCGGCCAGTGCCTCAACGGCATCGTCGGTCTCGCCGGTCAGCACTTCTTCCAGCAGCTTGTGAATGATGAGCCCGCGCTCGCGCCCGCCCTGCACCACCGGGAACAAGGCCGACGGGCCTGCTTCGCCGTCTTCGGACGCAATCAGGATCTCGGGCACTTCCTCCTGCATCAGCGGGCCGTTGGCGCCTTCGTCGCGGCTCGGCGCGAGCCAGTCGAGGTGCCTGCGCTGCAGCACGATGTTGAGCGCTTCTTTCCTGAAGCTGTCGTGGGTCTGGTGATTCGCCGTGGTTGCAGCTGCAGCCACGATGCCGGGTTCCAGGCCGTCCAGGTCCAGCGCGTCGAGTTGCGAGAGGGAGAGGTCGAGCAGAGAAATCCACGCCGAGTCTCGAACGGGCACGTCGAGCCTCGGCAGCACGAGCAGCTCGCGAGCGCGGGTGACGGCCACGTACCAGAGGCGAATCCTTTCGCGTTCGAGCTCGGCCTTCTCGGCATTGCGCGCATCTTCGTAGCCAGCGGGCTTGATGCCGAAGACCGGGCAGTAGAGATGGCCGGTGGCGCGCTCGGTCACCGCGGTGTCTGCCGCCACTACCTGCGTCATGGTGTTGATTGGCACCACGATCGGCCATTCAAGCCCCTTGGCGGCGTGCATGGTGTAGAGGGCTACGGCTTCTTCCTGTGCATCGGGGCGGCCTTCGCTGGCGCGGGATGCGTCGGTCCAGGCCGCCGTCATGGCTTCGGCGAAGGCGCGCAGCCCGCGCACGGCGTAGGCGCGAGCGAGGTTGAGGTAGAGATCCACATTGGCCAGCGCGCGCTCTGCTTGTCCGCGGTGGCGGTCTTGCAGGATGGGCCGCATGCGCAGCATGTCGATGGCTTGCGACAGTAGGTCGTACGGCGTGGTGGCGTTGGCCTTGCGGCGCAGCGCTTGCAGCTTTGCGATGACGTCGCGCGCCAGCGGATGCTGGATGGCCGTCAGGTCCACGTTGATATCGAGGCGCGGCAGCGTGTCGGGGGCGTGTTCCGGGCGGGGCAGCGCCCAGATGATGTCGAGCAGTTGTTCCTCGGTCAGGCCGACCAGCGGGCCGCGCAACAGCGCGCCGAGCGCGAGGGTGTCGCGCACGTCCGCCAGCACGCGGGTGACGGCGATGAGGTCCTGCACTTCCTGCCGCTGGAAGAATCCCTTGCCGGCTTGTGTGGAGACGGGGATGCCGCGGCGTTCCAGCGCGGCTTCGTAGCGCCACAGGTCGCTGCCCGTGGGCGCCAGCAGCGCGATGTCGCCGGGCCGGCACGGTCGCTGCGCGCCGCTCTTGCGGTCGGCGATGGGGTGACTGCCGATCATGCGCGCGCACATGTCGGCGACGGCTTCGGCCTCCGCGTCACGCTGGTTCTCGGCGGTGACCCTGTCGCCTTCCGCTTTTACCTCCACGTGCAGCGCGACGACGCAGCGCTGCGCGTTGTCCGCATTGTGGAACGGATCGAGTGCGGTGAATCCCGGCTGGCCGTCGGCGCGAAGGATGGCTTCGAAGCGCTCGTTCACGAATTGGAGGATCGGCGCGCGCGAGCGGAAGTTGGTGGCGATGGGCAGCACGCTGCCGGCGTCCAGCGTGGCAAAGGCGTCGCGTGCCTGCACATAGGCGGCGACATCCGCGCCGCGAAAGCGGTAGATGGCTTGCTTGGGGTCGCCGACCAGGAACAGGGCGCCGGGGCGGATCGTGAAGCGGGTCCAGTCGTCGCGGGCGTCCGCGCTGGCGGGCTCGCCGCACAGGCGCCAGACGATTTCTGCCTGGAGGGGATCGGTGTCCTGGAACTCGTCCACCAGCACGTGGCGGTAGCGCACGGCCAGCGCCTGGCGCACGGCCTCGTGATCGCGCAGCAGGTCGCGGGCGGCGAAGATCAGGTCGTCGAAGTCGAGCAGCGCGGCGGAGCGCTTGTAGTCGTTGAATCGCTCGATGGCGGGCTGCACGGCGGCAACCAGGCCGGCGAGCACGCGGGTAGCAGCCTGTTCTTCCAGTTCCTCCCAGGCCTCGCAGCACGCCTGGTAGAGCAGCGCGGCTGCCGCAAAGCGCAGCTCGCCTTCGGCCCGGGGCCTGCCGGCGTCTCTGGCGGCGTCGGCCCATTTGCCTTTGCGCCGGAAGCCCTTGAACTCGCCGGTAGCCTTGCAAAGCGCGGGGTCGGGGCGGGTCATCAGCAAGCGCGCGAGGTCGGCGGGATGTGCCTCGTCGAGCCGGAAATCCAGCGCTTGCCCCATGGCGGCGAATAGCCCGGCGATCTCCATGGTCTCGGCTTCCTGAATCTCCGACTCATCCATGAATGCGCTGAGTTCTGCCGCCCCGAGCCGGAAGGCGGAAACCAGCGGGGCCAGCGGATGTGCTGGCCGCACCGTCGCATTGCGGTGATTGCGCAACTCCGCGACGATCCGGTGCACCAGCTTGACCGTGCCATCGGGATCGTGCAGGACCAGCTCGGCAATCAGCCCGGCTTGCGCGCCGTCCAGTTGCTCGCGCAGCCAGCCATCGATGATGTCGGAGAAGGCCAGTGCACCCTGGTCGCGGTCCATAATGCCGGCGCCGGGGTCGATGTTGGCTTCGACCGGATAGGGCTTGATCAGGCGCTGGCAGAAGCCGTGGATGGTCGAGCAGGTGATCTCGTCGATGAGCGCGCTGGCGGCGTGCAGGTTGCCTTGATGGTGCAAATGGAGGCCATCGGGCAAGGCGGCGCTCAGCTCCGCGGGGATGCGGCCTTCGGCGAGTTCGGCGACGAACTCGCGCACGCGGATGACCAGCTCGCTGGCGGCCAGTTCGGTAAAGGTCACGGCGGCGATGTGCCGGGGGGCGATGCCTTCGGCCAGCATCATGGCGATGCGGCCGGCCATGACCGCGGTCTTGCCCGAGCCGGCGCCGGCTTCCACCAGCAGGGAGCGGTCATGGTCGGCCATGGCGGTGCGGCGCGCGTGGTTGTCGTTCAGTGGCATGGCAGTCGTGTTCATTATTCGGCCCCCCAGACGAGGGTCGCGTCGCCAAGCAGCGCGTTCGCGCCGGCGAACTTGCGCTTGCAGTATGTGGCCGCGGCGTTGGCCGGCAGGGCGAAGGCGAAGTCGTCGTAAGCGCCGCCGGTGTCCGTGCCGATGACCGCGGTGCCGGCCAGCAGGCCGCTTCTGGCGACGCTGAGGTGGCCGGAGATATCGGCCAGTGCGCTATCCGCGTCCTCGAGAGGCAGCTCGACCATTTGCCTCGGGTACAGCAGCGATGCCGTGATCTGCACGTCATCGCCAAGCAGCGCCTTCACGGCGAAGGCATAGAGGCAGCGCTGCAGTTCCTTGCCGCCGTCCAGCCGGATTGCGGTGGCGGGCGCGCGGCCGGTCTTGTAGTCGCGCACCAGTGCACGGCGGCCATCCTGGGAGATGTCCAGCCTGTCGATATACCCGCCGATATGAAAGTCTGTGCCGGGAATCTCCACGCGCGCTGTCGCGTCCCAGGGAAGCGCGGCATCATGGCGAGGCGCTGCGTTACCGAACGGGACCTCGCCGTAGGCGCGTGCGCCAGGCAGCGATTCGCCCCACGTCAGCGCGCGGACCGCCAGCATGCGTACGTCGTCAAGCGTGCGCTGCCAGATCACGCGCGGCGGCACGGCCTGCTCGGCCTCCCACTGCGCGGCTGCGGCATTGGCGGCATCGCACACGGCGGCCACCACTTGTTCCTGACTGGCCTTCGCCATGCCGCCAGCAGCTTCCAGCGTCTGCAAGGCGGTGTCAAGCGTCAGGTGGACAAAGTTGCCCATGCTCATGGCGTCCAGCATGATCGGCTCGGCGCCGCCTTCCGGAGTCCGCCAGCGCATGCCGTACTGCCAGACAAAGCCGAGCGGATTGCGCAGCAGCTGCCGCAGCGAGCTCGCCGATTGTGTGCGGTCCAGGATCGCGCGCAGCACGGGATGATCGGCGCGCACGAGGCCGTCATGCGGCGTGAGTTCGGCCACGTGCCAGTTGTGCCAGCATTGGCTGGCTGCCATCGCCTGCGCCGATTCGCGGAACTCAGCGGGCCGCGCGAGCAGGCGGTCGGTCTCGCTGAAGGCGTGCTCGGGCACAGCATTGCGGCGCAGGTACGTCTCGGCGGGCATGCCCTGCAACAGGGCGCTGCGTCCCATGACACGTCCTTCCCCGTCGCGCCGCGAGCGCGACAGCACGACCTCGTCCGTGGTGCTAGAGAGAATGGTGTTGAAGCTGTGCCGGTCTGCGACGGCAACCGGGAACGGGTCCAGCTCCTTCCCCGGCACGATGTGGTCGGAAAGCAGCCGGTCTTCGGCAATGCCGCGCGGCCAGCGCGAGGAGTTCAGGCCCAGCAGCCGCACGAAGCGCCGTGGCGCGGCCGCCAGCTCGTTGGCCGGCATCCATGCCACCGAGACGCAGGCCTCCAGCCCGTCATCCTGCTTCAGGTTCTCCAGCGTGGTGTCGATCGATGCGGCAGGGCCCGCCAGCAGCGCTTTGCGCCAGATGCCCAGCGCGCGTCCGCTGAGCACGGCCTCGCCGACTTCGCCTGCTGCGTGGATGCCCTTGTCCAGCAACGCAATGAGTGCGCGCAACGCGGCGTTGTGATCGGTCTGGTCGGGCCACGACTCGGCGCGCACGCGATCCAGCAGGCGATCCCAGGCCTGCGCCGAAGTCAGCGGGGCGTCCGCCGGCAAGATACGCGTCCAGCCGGCGGGCAGGGTCTCGAAAGCGCCCTTCGCGCCCGCATGCAGCGCTGCCAGCCGGCGCATCCGTGTCTGGGACAGGCCGCGCACCAGGATATCCGCCAATGCGGCGGCGGCCTGCCCGTCGCGGCTCGCGCTCACCTTCACGCCGTGCACAAAATGCAGGTCGAGATTGGCATCGGCGCGCAGCGCAAGGAAGTGGTCGTCGTATTCCGCAGGAGCCACCGCGGCAATCGCAATCTCGGCGGGCTTCGCGCGACCGGAGGCGAGCAGGCCGCGGGCCCAGCGCATGGCCTCGATGGCCTCGTGGTAAGCGGTGGCGGCGCTCACCGCCTGCAACGCGGGCTGCTGCGGCGCCGATTGTTCGATCGTGAGCGCGCTGCCCGCGAGCCAGGACGGCACCGCGTGGGGCCCGGCGACCCAGCGCGTTGGCGTGCGCGTGGCAATGGCCTTGATCAGTGCGTGCCAGCACGGCGCCACATCGGCAAGGCTGGTCAGGTCAATGGGACCAAACAGCGCCGGTACATGGACAAGACGCTGCATGGCCGCGTTTGCGAGGTCCGTGGGCCGCTTCATCGCGGCGGGCAGATGGGCCAGCACCGCGGCTTCCAGCTGTGCCATGGAGTGCAGGCGGGGATGCCGGGCTGCGCGCGCCTGCAGGTCGATGCCGGCGCGCCAGGCCTTGCGCAGGCTGTCGGCGGCGGCGTCGACCATGCCGGGCAGGTCCTTGATACTGTCGAGCTCGCCCAGTTGCGTCTCGGGCAATGCCGCCTGGATGGCGGCGCGCAGGCTCTCGTCGTCCAGCGGCTTGAGGAATCCGCCCGCGAGGCGGGCCGCCAGTTGCTCGATGCTTACGATATGCAGCCCCAGGATGCGCTCGCGCGCGGCCCTCAGGCGCCACTCACGTGCGGCCAGCCGGCCTTGGAGGACGACTGTCCGACGATGATATTCTTTCAAGATGAGTACCTCCACGCCTACACAATGCCTCGCGCATGATTCAAGATGCAGCCTACCTTGAATACCCCCTCTACAGTGGGGTGCAAGGTGGAGCTGCGTTGCCGTGCCGGCTTGCTGTGCGTCAACAACGCCGACCAGCGATCCTACGCGGGCTACCGGACGAAACGTTGTCCGGTACCGGAGTTTGCGCAACGAGATCGTCGGCATAGGGCAGGCAGGCTTGCCTGAGCTTGGTGGCGATATCGCGGCGCAGGTGGGCGGGTGACACCACCTCGACAAAGTGCGCGCGCTCCAGCAGCAGGTTGGTGAACTCCACGGAGGGGATGACGGAGGCGGTCAGCAGGAAGCCATCGCCTTGCTGGATGATCTCCTGGTCTTCGGCGAGCTTCTGCTCGCGAAAGAGATTGCGCAGCTCGCCGTGTTCCCGCACGGGCAGCAAAACTTGTTCCCTTGGCTGGGGAAAGAAGTCGCAGACGTGTTCTCCGCGCACATAGGTGTCCAGGTTGAAGGCGGGATCCGGCGTGCCGGGCAGGCCGGTGCTGGTTGCCTTGATCAGCCTGTCCATTCTCAGGATGTAGCGCCGGAATTCGCCATTGCGGCGGCGCCTGCAGGCCACCAGGAACATCAGCGGCCCTCTCTCGACCAGCGCCGGCGGCACGACGTCGAAGCATGCGGGCTCGCCCGCCAGCTTCGAATTCCGGTAGAGCACCTTGAGCGCTTCGTTCAGGTAGAGCGCATGGCGCACCGTGTCAAGCAGTTGCCCGTCCAGCCTGGGCGCAATCAAGGGGTAGCCGGCTTCAATGCGCACCGTCTTGTCTGCCCATGCCCGGGCCCTGACCAGGTCCGGCGCGATGGGGCTGGCACCAAGGGTGCGGCGGGCGCCTTCGAAGTAGGCCGCGAGGCCGTGGATGACGTGGCCCGGGAGGTGATTGGCGGCCAGGCGCTCAAGCGTTAGTAGCGCTAGCGACAAGTCGACCGGCAGGGTCCGACGCGGCCCGGCGGCAAGGCCTCTGGCGTTGGCGCGCCAGCGCCGCGCCCTGGCCTCGCCGTGCTTCTGCACCAGCCCGTCGTCGTACTCCAGGGATTCGAGCGCGCGCCGGATGGTCTTGTCGCTAGGCGCTTCGTCATACCGCGCCCTGACCTGGGCGTAGAGCTCGCCGGCCTGCAGCCACTGGCCGTCGGCCAGCACCAGCAGCACCTCTTGCTTCAGGTCCCGCCACTTCTCCAGAAATGCCATGTGGCCTCAGGTTAACGTTTTAGTTGCCGATATTCCTATCTGTTCTGGCCAGAGCTTGTCCAGTATGCCCTATACGATCGCCCGCGCACCGGACAACCGGGCGTTGTTTGCGGTGCGCATGTGGCTCATATGGGTCATACGGTTTACGGGCAGTTGCTGGCTGATCTTGATACCAGCGGCGGACCGGGCCTGGAGACAGCCAGCACATCCGGCCCGGCGCAACCCATATGGAGAAGCAACTTGGAAGAATCTGCTCAGTCGGCTGCCAAAGCGCCGAGGAGCCCGGGGCTCGCAGCGCAGGCGCAGGCGCTCGGCATCGCATTCGAAAGCCGCTCGCCACGCTACGTGCTCGACAAGGACGTGGTGCTGGCGGCGTCGACGCGGCGCCAGCTCGACGAGAGCGTTGCCAAGATCCATTTTCATCATCAGATCTATGTGGACTGGGGCTTCGCCGCGGTGGATCCGATGGGACGCAGCACCATCCTGAATTTCTATGGCCCGCCGGGAACCGGCAAGACCATGGCGGCGGAAGCGTTTGCCGGCACGCTCGGCATGGACATCGTGCAGATCAGCATCGCCGAGCTCGAGAGCAAGTTCATGGGCGAAACCGCGAAAAACCTGAAGGCCGCCTTCCGGGCTGCCTATGAGCTCGACGCTGTGTTGTTCTTCGACGAAGCCGACACGCTGCTCGGCAAACGGCTGTCTTCGGTGACCCAGGGCATCGACAACGAAGTCAATGCCATGCGTTCCACGCTGCTCATCGAGCTCGAGCGCTTCGACGGCATCGTCATCTTCGCGACGAACTTTGCCAGGAACTATGACGAGGCCTTTCGCAGCCGTATCACGCACCACGTGCACTTCGACCTGCCAGGCCTCGACGCGCGCAAAGGCATCTGGGGCCGGATGCTGGTCGAGAGCATCCCACTCGCGGATGAACGAGAGGCGATGATCGACGAAGCCGCGCAACGCTCCGACGGGCTGTGCGGGCGCGATATCCGCACATGCATGCGGCTGGCGCTGCCGAAGGCCTTGCTGTCGGCCAAGGACGGCGGTGTCGCAGCGCGCTTGCGCGTGGAGGACATCGATGCGGCGATCACGGAGGTGAGGGGCGCCAGCAAGGCGGTCGGCAGTCCGGTCGGCCGCGAACGTAGTGAGACGGCTCAGGCAGCGAAGAAGCTGCTAGGCATTGATTCCTGAACAGGAGGGGAGAACGTGGGTTGGTTTTCTGGATTTATTTCGAGCGTGGGTTCCGCTTTAGGCAGCGCCGCGAGCAGTATGGCAGCCGTGGTGAAAACCGGCTACGGCAAAGTGAAGGAAGTGGCGGCCAAGGTGGTTGGCGTGATGGCCGAGGAGGGCGAGAGGATCGTCGGCGATATCAAGAGCTTCTATAACAAGGCTAAGCCGTGGCTGGTAAAGGCGAAGGCATTCGTCGCCACCGCACGTGCGGGAGCCACGCTCCATCCGTGGATCGGCTCCGCGCTGACGTACTTGGAGAAGGGCCTCGATTATGCGATTGGCTTTGGCGACAGCGCGATCGCCAAGCGGCTGGACGATGCCATTGCCTGGGCCATTGCAGCGGCTCGCAAGTACCGGGACCAGGTTCTGGACAAGGAAGCGGCGGCCGAGGCCGAGAAGCACAAGGAAGCCCTCAAAGACGCCGAAGCCCGCGCAGCCGAGGGTGCCAGGCATGCGTTGAAGGTCACGCAGTTCATGATCGACTCCATGCTGGTGCGCAGCCGGATCGACGCACTGATGGAGCGCGACACCGTTCGGGATTTTGATCACTACCTGCGACTGCGCGCCGCGCAGAAGCTGCTGGCCAATGCGCAGACCCAGTTGCAGGACGCGACGACCGTGGATGCCGTCACCGCTGACGACATGTTCCTCGTCACGGTGGGATCCGATCTCCTGGCCGAGACGCCCGTGCTGTCGAACATCGACGCCGAGCGCCTGGATGCCATTGTGGAAGTGCGCTTTGGCAAGGGGCTGATCCCGTTTGTCTTCGAAGAGCTGATCATCGGTTGGGCGGCTGATCTGCAGACCCGCGAGGCGCGCGGCAAGCGTCTGGAATCCAGAGTCATCGATAGCCGTATCAATCTCAACCGCATGCTGCGTGCGCTGAAGAGCGAATCGCTGGCGCCGGAAGACGCCGCGGAGCTGCCCGCGCTGCAGGCGCAGGTTAGTAAGGGCATGAGCGAGCTGGAAGCCGCCAAGACAGAAAATGCAGAGTTCCGCATCTATGTGCAGGCCGCCGAGGGCTTCCTGCAATTGCTGGAAAAGGACGAAGCCACCCTGCGGGAGGAGGCGCTTGACTACCTGGTGGATAGCGGCAATGAGGCCGGCCGGATCCTGATCGATTGCTTGCAGTTCGGCAAGCGCTGGGAGCAACTTGGTGAAGACCAGCAGGCGCTGGTGGTCAACTTCTCGAACATCTTTGAGGCGGATAGCCGCAAGCGCGCCGAGCAGCTGGTTGAGGTGGAAGCCTGATGTCCGTTCTTGACGTACTTCGTTTCCTGTCGCCGGGTGCGGAACTGGTCCAGGGCCTGATCGGTGCACTGATGCTCCTGATGTTTGCCAGCACCAGCTACGGCGTCTGGCGCAACGCGCAACCGCACACGTGGCTAGGCAACTGGGAGAATCGCAATGGAGGTGGCACGGACGCCGCCGAGGTGCCTCCCGTTTCCCTGGCGGAGATGTCGGATGTGGTGGCGTCTCGCGCGGAGAAGGCGATCGAGGTCATGCCCGGCGTCCTGCTGATTCTTGGATTGCTTGGCACGTTCCTTGGCCTTGGCATTGCGTTGAATGATGCCTCCGCCATGCTCTCGAAACCCCAGCCGGACAGTGCGGCGATGGCTGGCACGATGCAGGGCCTGACGCACATGATGGAAGGGCTCGGCACCAAGTTCAGGACATCGGCCTGGGGGATTATCTTTTTCCTGCTGATGAAGACCGTCGGCACGTTCACGCGCCACGACGAAAGGCGACTGGACTGGTGTTCCGCGAAGCTGAATGAAATCTTGCAGCGCGCGCGGCAAGCCAGCAGCGAACGCGATTCGCGCATGCATGACAGCCTGATCCAGGCGTTGGAATCCATCGGCAAGCAATTGGCGAGTGCGATCAGCGTGCAAACCGCAGAGCTGCAGGTGCCGCTGCAAGCCGTAGCCAAAGCGACCACAGGCACGGTGACGGCGATCGCCGAGATTCGGGATAGCGCTGTGGCACAGCTAGCTTCGGCCAAGGAGATGCAGCTGACGGTGACGAAGACGCAGGAGGCCATGGAGCACTTCGTGCAGGCCAACGACGCCAACATTCAAGCCATGAGCGAAGCGGGCGAGAAGATGGCGGCCGGGGCCGTCAAGGTCGCGGCGTCCGCCGAGGCGCTGTGCAAGGGCGTGGACACCTTCGAGAAAGGGATCGGTGAAGTGGTCGTCGGACTCAAGCGCGATCTGTCGCAGAACATTGGCGATATGAACGATAGCTTCCAGGAAAACCTCAGATCCATGGCTGAGGAGCTCAAGAGCACGACCGCGAACATCTCTTCGGCGGTGGATGCGCTCAAGGGCAGCGTTTCGCAGACCATGGGCAAGATCGAGCAAACGATGGCGAAAGCCACCGCGCAGCAAAACGGTGCGATTGGCGAGTTCACCGAGATCAGCACTACGTTGCAGACGGTGGTAATGACCATGCAAGGCACCATCGATAAAGTAGCGACAAACATCCAGATGGGGTTGAAGGCAGTCTCCGAATCTGGCCTGCGTATGACATCGTTGGAAAAGCGTTTCGATGGCCTGATCGAGCAGTGCAATGGCATGATCGAGCAGTGCAATAGCATGATCGCTATCAGCAAAAAGGCAGTGAATAGCGGAGCAGACCAGGCGAAAGATCTGAGTGCTGCAGCAAACAGCATATCCACCGCCGCCGGCAGGCTCTTCAACGCAGACAAGGACAAGGATAGCCGCCTGTTCGCCGCTCTCGACCAGATGCTGGCGCTGCGCGTAAAGGGCGATGCCGACAGCCGCAAGCAGATGGACCAAATCCTGACGCACCTCGCCCGCATCCGGCAACGCGCGCATGCTACGCCGGCTGCCGAGAATGCTGAAATTCAATAAACCAGGGCGGTGCAAAGGATGAAGGACAAGCCGAACGAATGGGTATCCATTGCGGATCTGATGGCGGGCACCCTGGCGGTGGTGATGCTACTGCTTGTAGTGTCCATCCTTCAGAGCCAGTTTGCTGCGCTCCAGCACAAGGAAGAAGCGGAAAGAGGCGAGGCCTCACAGCGAAAGCGCGTGGAGGCCATGCTGACCGACATGAAGCGCGCGTTCGAGGCACAAGGCGCGGCCGGCCTGGTCGCCTTCGATCCGGCGGCGGGCAAGGTCACCCTAAAGGACAATGTGTTCTCTCGCGGCAGCGCCTGCGTGACGCTCGAGGCCAAGGCCGCATTCGCGAGTGTGGACCGTGAGCTCACGCATTACCTGACGGAAGCGAAAGAAGGGCAGATTTTCGTGGAGGGACATACGGACAGCCTGCCTGTGCAGAGCCCAGTCACAGATTTCGCGCGCTTCTGCACGGTCTATGACGACAACTACACGCTGTCGGCTGCGCGTGCGCGCGAGGCGCGCCGCTTGCTCACAGGCGGCATGACGGCGGAGACGGCGCGCCGGGTAATTGTGGCGGGCTTTGGCGACTCGCATCCGTTGCCGGGTGTCGATCCGCGCGACGCGAGGAATCGCCGCGTGGAAGTGCGGTTCGTCCGCTAGCTGTTTTGCCTCCTGGCCGCGATGGCGACCAGGAGGATCGGGCTCACGCCCGGCGCATCACCGAATCGATCGCAGCAAGCGTATCAAGAGCGGTTCCCGCCAGCCCCATATTGTGCTTCCCACCCCGGACGCCAGCCTGCCGGGCGTTAATCCGGATGAACTGCGCCGCATGGCGCTCGCCAAAGCGCCTGGCCGTCGGGATCTCCGTTCCCGCGCCCACCTCGATCACCAGGATGGTCTCGCACGCGCGGGTCCAGGTGTCAAGCCTGTCGCGCGATTCGACCGTTGGCGTTTCCACCCAAGAGAAGTCGTCGAACATGAGGATGTTGGGGCGGGCCGCGCCGCCGCAGTGCGGGCAGCGCGGCGGGTCGTTCAGCAGCTTGCACTTTGCCTCGTCCACCTCCGGCTGGAATCCGTCAGCGCTCCAGGTGTGCTCGGTGCAGGCTTGCAGGCACTGCAGCACGTGGATGGAGCCGTGGCACTCGTGGACCTTCTCGGACGTAAAGCCGGCACGCTGGAAGTGTCCGTCCACGTTGGAGGTATAGACCCGATACCCCTGCGGCATGCCCTCGGCCCAGCGGCGCAGAATCTCAAAGCCGGCATGCGGCTGCGTGCGCCGGTACAGCGCCATGCGGTGGCCGTAGAAGCCCCAGGCAAGCGCGGGGTGGCTGGCAAAGGCTTGGGGCGATGCGATGTCCTGGAAATTCAGGCCCGCTGCGCCCAGCGCGGGATAGGCTCTCCAGAACCCCTCCGAGCCACGGAAATCCGGCAAGCCGGAGTCGACGCCCATGCCGGCGCCAGCCGTAATCAGCAGTGCCCGCGCATTCCTCACCCAGTCCGCCGCTTCTTCGATCTTGTGCTGATCGCTTCTCATCCTTGTTTCCCCGTGAATGTCTCCGCCTGAGGGCGGCACTGCGTGATCGGTTCTCTTCAGGTGCGAGCAAGTGCATCAACGGATGCAGCATCTCCTCGCATGGATCAAATGCTAGATGCGATACCGGACAACCGCCTGTCCGGTCTGGACATGACACTGGCGCCTATCGCAACTCAGGAGCTCGCCTATGTCCCAGTACCCTCTTCTCGATCTGCCCATCCGCCAAGGCGAACTGACTCCGATTCGGCCGCTGCGGATTGCCATCCAGCGGTGGGGCTTTTCCGAGCAGGAGGCACAGGGTGTGATGATGGATTGCCCCACGTTTGCCGGTGGCATCGATTGGGTGCTCGGTGGACGGCGTGCCACGCAAGCCGACATGGTTGTGCATCTCGTGGACGCCGGGCGCCTGAGCGGCGCTAACGGTGGCGCACTATGGAATGCGATGGGGCCGGTGCAAGCAATGAGAAAGGCCCGCCAGACCGGCAGCATCGAGATCGCACTTGTTCTCGGTGCTGCCAGGCAACTGCCTGCGGTGCGCGCCGGCTGCTGGATCATGGCCGGGCCCCGCAGCCTGGCTTCCGCCCTTGCGATCCTGTTCCGGTCGACGGTGGAGCCGTCGGATCTGTCGGCGGGGCGTGGCGCCTCGCTCAGTTCGCTGCGGGAGCTGGCGTCGCTCGATACGACCTGCCTGCTCCTGCAGCACGCCGATCCCGAGCCTGAGCGCCTGGCCGGGAAGATCGAGGCAGACCTGGTGTCGCTGTTCGAGAAGGGCTATGCAGCGCCTTCCTGGATCTCCGTCGCGGCGCCGGTAGCGGCGATAGCCGCCATTCGCCAGACCACCCGGGTCATTGCCGGGCGCCTGGAGTACTCTGCGCGCCCGTTCGAGAAGTCCAATGCCGATGTGGTGGTGGCCTTTCCCTGGCCGGATCTGGCCTTCTAACGGGGAGGCGGGGGCGTACTACGCCGGGCCCGCCGCATAACGTTGCGCGGCGGCGTGAAGCAAGCTACCGATCTCCTCACGCAGGTGCTGAGGCGCGAGGACTTCGATAAACGGCGAGCGCTCCAGGAGCAGGTTCTTGAGCGCCACGGATGGCTGTGGCGGTGAGGACGAAGCCGCCCTCTTCTGGCTCGATCTTCTGGTCGATTGACAGCTTCACGGAACGGAACTGGCTTGGCACTGCTCGGGTCTCCCGCACGCGCAGCACGATCTGTTCCGGCTCTTCGGGGAACCATTCCAGGACCTTTTCTTTCTTGATGAACGCGTCGAGGTTGAAGTCGCTCTCTCGCACCAGGTCATGGCCCAGGTTCCTGACTTCGATGATGCGGTCGAATCGCAGGAGAAATGCCTCCCCCTGCTTGCCGCTCGAGCGCTTGCCTCTCACTACCAGGTACCAATAGGGGCCCTTCTCCACGATTGCATAGGGCAGGACCCTGTGCTCCTTCGGCTCGGCAGCGTCCTGGTCAGCCTTCTGGTATCGCACGTAGAGCGACTCATCACGGTACAGCGCTGCCCAGATCGTCTCGAACATGCTCTCTTGGACCTGAGGCGGAATCAGAGGATAGCCGGGGTCCAGGCGCGCGGTCTTTCCCATCCATGCGCGAGCGCTTTCCAGACGAGTATCGAACGAACTCTCGTGCAACACGCGGGTGGCGCCCTCAAAATATCCTTCGAAGTCGCCGATAACGCTGTTCGGGAGATGGTGTTTCGCCAGTTGTCTGAGCTTCAGAAGTGCCAACGACAGGTCAACCGGGGGACGGATGGCTTCCCTTGGCCCTTTGGCGAGGAGCCTCCAACTGGTGGCCGGGCCATCGCCTTGCCGCTCCAGTAGGCACATATGCTCGAGATCTTCAAGGACACGTCGGACCTTGCGGTCGTGAAGACCATGAAACCGTGCCCAAATGATCTTCTTTAGCTCGGTAGATCGCCAGACCCTGTTCGGGTGCGGCGCCATTGCGTCCAGGACGACTTGATGTTCCGGCTCAATCATGTGTTGCTATCTATTCTTCTTCGCAGGAACGAGTATCCTAGAAAGTCGACCAGAATTTGTCCAGTGAACGGCGTGGAATAGTGAGAGGGCAGGTCCAGCGGCGACATTGCTTGTTTAGCTCGTTGTCAAACAAGCAAAAAGATGGGGCCGTATAGTGAGGCGACTCTCGCAATAGAGGGGTCCTTCAGCGTTAGAAATTGAAATGGAGGCAGGGGAAGATCGTGGGCATCTTGTGGATTTGTGGGATTGCGTTGGTAATCGCATTGGTCGGGGTGGCTGTCTATATCGGCTACAGCATGGCGTTGCGCCGCCGCGATGACAATTGCAACGCCGGGCAGAGTAGCCAGCGCGCGGGGAAGCCGATCATCGGAGCCTCCCCTGCGGCAGGTGGCGTAATTGCGAGAGCTGCGCCTGAGGAAGTACGAGCCGTGCTAGGTACCGAGCTGCTGGTACAGGACGAGGACGGCAACATCATGATCAGCACGCGCGAGCTCGCCGCCATGCCTGCCAATGCTCAACCGTTGGCGGGGCGAGCCGATGTTCCAGTACACAGCGCTCGCCAACTTGCCGCGGATGTATTCAAAGGGGCCGTCGGCCTGCCGAACAAGACTGTGGAGCTGGTGTTCGATCCGAAAGTACAGCAAGGGTTGAAGGACGGTACGCTGGAGCTCATTGCTGCGCAAAAAGGCGGGGTGTACCCGACTGCGCGTCAAGTGGGTTCAAAAAAGTTTGCGGGCCATGGCAGGGTGATCGAGGGAGGACGTGCCCGTCAGATGGCTGCCGGCGCCTTCCAGCTTCTTAGCATCGCCGTGGCGCAATCGCATCTGGACGATATCAACAGGGGACTTGACGAGATCAAGCAGGGCATTTCGGACCTGCATATCTACCTGGACAACAAGGACCAGGCCAAGCTTGAAGGGGCGGTACTCTACCTGGGATCCTTGGTTTCGTTGATGAATGACATGAGATCGCCGGACGAATTGCCTCTGGAAAAACGTGGGCAGCTCGAAGCCATCTGTCGCGAGGCCATGGAATGGGTCGTGCAGCTGCGGCTCGAGGGGGAGGCGCTTGCAAAGCGCATTCTCGCCCAGAATGATGTAGATTCCTTGGGCGGGACGGAGAATACGCACAAGGCGCTGCTAGGCCATGCCGATTCCGCTCGACGGTTGGTTCAGAAACGGAACTTGTTGTTGCGTTTGATGGCCTTGTTGAATGTTTGCAAGGCATACGTCGATCCCTTGAACAGGCAGTCACTGCCGGTGGTATCTGAATCTGGCGTGGACGATCCGCTCAAGGCGATGACCGGTGTCTCGGGGTCTCTCCGCGATCGGGCTAATCAGCTCTTGTCTAAGTCGCTCTGGAACAAGCAGGAGACCCTGGAAGTGCGTCGTGGTGAGGTCATCGACAATGCCGAGGCCATGCTGACGCTTGCCGCGGGCCAGCAGCGGAGCTATGACAGGATGATGAATCAGCTAAAGGACCGGCTTGGGCGTCTTCAGCATGATGACGGGAAGATTCGCATGGCATTGAGCTTCGACAGCAACAGCGAGATCAGCGCGGTCGCCATGCTTTGACGGGCCGCGCCGTTGCGCTGCAGTCGTCTTGGATGGCCCTGCGCGTGCCGAAGAAGTTGGCCGGCAGCGAGAGGCCTTTCGTCATAGCCGCGGGCCTGTTGGCCGCAGCCCGAGCAGTGCGGTCGGGAACCTCGCCGCGGACGCACGTCGATCTCGACGGTGTTAGAAGCCTGACACAAGCGAGCGCTTTCGTACACAAAACCGGGGAAGTGATGGCAGGCATTGAGCAGGCGGGTCAGCAGCATGGCGGGTAGGGAAGTGCGATCTTGGGAGGTGCCATGCTTTTCCCTTATTTTATGAGCCGCATTCCGGCGCCTTTTGCCGCTTTCGTGTCAAACGTCATCGTGTATTCACACTGCGCGTCGTGACACATCCGTTCGATAAGGCAGTCGGCGAAATCGGCCGATGAGCCGCCATAAAGGCGCAATGCCTTCCAGACTGTTTCCGCCGATTCGACTACCAATTCTTTCGTCCGTAACAGCGTCTCGACCACCTGCGTGATTTCATCGCGGTCCGCACCATAAGCCCGTCCCAATACCCACACGACTTCGACAAGGGCCACTTGGGTGACATAACCCGGGGAGTCAGCGGTCAGCGACTCGATCAGCTCGGTTGCCTGCTTAGCCTGCACAGGATCGTCTTGCGCGAAGTACCGGACGAGCACATTCGTGTCGAGACCAATCATCGGGCGGAAGCCCCCTGTTCCGCTATCGCTGCGTTCATGTCGTCGATCGAGACCGGCTTCGCGGGCTTGCGAATAATGCCCTTGAGAGCGGTTACCGAGCGGGTGGCAGGGACCACTTCATATCGTCCAGTTTGTTCATTGAGCACGAATTCGATCCGGTCCCCGGTGGACAGGCCCAGATGGGTCCGCACATCCACAGGAATCGTGACCTGCCCTTTTGATGTCATGGTTGCAGAAGCCATCGCACCTCCTTGCATTTGCATTCCTTACTTTATGGTAAGGAATGCAAATAGGCAAGCGCATTCTCTCTCATCCTTGTATCGACACCACCAAGGCGTAGTTGGAGCGGCCTCCGGGTCACACGCAGCGCTAGTTGCCTAGACTTTCATCCCACCTTCTCCATGGCCTCCAGTTGATCTCGTCTGCGGCATCAAGCCGCACCACTGGCGGCGATCTTGAGCTTCATGATGCTGCGCGCTTCCTCGGGTTCCTCCCAGGTTAGCCAGACGGGTGGTTGTGCCGGGGCACGAACACAACGCATCAGTAGCTAATGGTTACGTTGATCTGGGCGGTGTACGTTCCAGGTGCCGGCGCCGTTTGTGGTGGCACCCGGCTATATCCCACATAGACTTGTTGCTGGCCCGTGCCCGCGCCCGGTAAGCGTGACGGCCGGCAAGCTGGCGCGGCTGCGCGCTACATCGGCCCACTGGAGGCTATGCCCTATTGAAAGAATGCGGCCGATCCCCAAACCTCAATCGCCGAGAAGTCCTCCTCCTGATTGCGCAGTCGCGTCGTGAGTTCGAATTCCCGGCCATACATGTCTTCGAGCTCCATCCCTACGTTGGCAGCCGGCTTTGCGATGGCCCGCAGTGTCCTTTCGAACGCCTCGAAGTACCGGACTCCATTAGCAACGTAGTAGGCCAAACTGGCTCCGAATCCGGCAGAAGGATACGGCCGAACAGGCCACAAATGAGAGATCGTTGCTTGGGCTGGACCGGCTAGGCCTGGTCCCAAGCCAACGCGAGGTAGCATCCCTCGCTCAGCAAATCTAGCACCGTCACACACATTCAACACGAGCAGACGCCTCCCTTCGAAGCTGGGAATACGGTCCCACACATCCTCTAGTTTCACGGCGCTGTTGTCCGGAGCGAGATGCAGCCGAACGTCATGGGGAGCCCAGTGATCGAACTCTCCATGCGATGCGATCCAGAACACGTCATACTCGGCGTTCTGATATTCCGCCAAGAAGTCGGCGGGAGTGCAGGTCTCGAGTGTAACGCTTCGCACCGTCGCTCCTATTTTCTCGAACGCATAGCGGACCATCTCTAGCTCCATAGGCTCCGTGATTGTTCCACCCCCCCAGATCAGAACGGACCGGGGAACCCGATCCTCGCGGGGGCGGCCGAGCGACGAAGCAATCGGCCATGTCCGCCCCCAATTTTCGAGCTGCACAGCTTGAATCGGATGACACTCAGCCGGCAAGATGAGTTGACAAGTTGGCGCTCCCGGCACCACCACGTTGTCTGGGCAATACGCATTACGCAGCGCGCTGGAGAGGCCCGGCTGGCGCTCCTGAGGCATCCCTGGGCGTTCGGGAATTGGCAGACTACTGTTGTCAGCATATGCCACCGTCGCATAGGTTCCGAGAAACTCATTCATGCTACGTGACACATCAACAAGGGGAGCCTGCGTGTCGCGTTCGTACTCCCGCTTTTCGCCGCCGCAAAGCAGCGTCGTCCCTGTTTCCCCAAAGGGGACAGTGATCAGAACGTCGAGCGAGTTCAATGGATCAGTCGGATGATCCTGCTGGTACCAGGTCTGGAGACCGCGGAGCAACAGTCCGGCTTCGCCCATGGCAAGCGTGCGCACAAAGTAAGGTGCAACATACTCGACGGTTTGGCCCGAGTCTCGAGTGGCATCCACACCCGATAGACCTTGATTGCGTTCTGCACGCACTAACGCCATTTGCGCAAGAAGCGCTTCGGCGTCCGATGGACCATGCTCGTCAACCCTAAGCGTTGTCGCCATCATTTGCGCCTGATAGAGGCCAGAAAGGTGAGGTCCAAACTCCGTCAGGGTCCGCGTGGCCCAGTATATCTTGTCACGGCTCGAAAACCGCCCAGCGTTGGTTGCGAGAGTTAGACAGAACAAGTACCGCTGCTCCGCCTGAAGTTCTTGGCGAGAAACCAGTTCTTCGATAAAGGGTGTCATGCGTTCTGCCCGATCGAGCGACTCCTTCGCGGCCCAAGTCATCATCAGGCAACCCAACATAATTTCCTGCATATCAATGATGGCCGGCGGTTGGGACATTAGCCTCAAGAAGGTTCTGGCAGCGTATGGCCGGAGCGCATCACAAATCGATTTTATGGCGGTCCGCCTTCGCGCATAATCAAAAAGACCGTTAAAGAAAAGCACGTTGACTGGCGTGAAGCCAGGCCAACCCCTGATCTCAGGGTGCCGGTGGAACTCCGCCATGCGACCGATATTCATCTCCTGAACAAATGAGCGAATCGGACTATCCGCAAGTGACCACTGAATCCAATCTCCCATCCGACTGACTTCGTTTAAACCTTGCGAATAATGCAACGAAATCGACGCAATCACAAACTGTTCAAACTCAACATACAATCGCTCCGGGTGCTCCAGTTCTCGACCTTTTTCTACGTATTCTTGCAGGACGTCCCATGCTAGATCGGGTTCAGATTCAACCGCCTTCCCTCTTGCGAAGGTTTGATCCAGGCGAACCCACAGTGAAATCAAATCTTGCTTGTTCATGAATGTAGTTTTCTGCACTCGCGTGAAGCTGAGTGCCATTGATCTGCCAGAAACCAATCAAAATTTCGCGGGACGCACCTGCTGAAATGACTCCCACGAAAACGCTAAAACACTGTTTCATCTCAGCAAATTGCCACTGCATTGAATCAGTACTCTCGCTCAGGAACCATCGTCCGTCTACATGCGCGGTAAATGACTTGTTCCTCTCCTTTTCCCAATCGAGAATCGGGCCGATGGCGACGCTGATCAAAGCAAAGCAGAGGGTGTGATAGTCCATTGGGATTGCGAGATTTTGGCGTCCTTGACCAGACTGTGCCGCATCAATCGCAATGCCGATTCTGAATGTGGACAACCATCCACTAGTGCGTTTGATTTCACAAAGACGCGAAGAGAAGCGCATCAATCGATCCGGGCTAGCGAGATGCGAGTGACTATTCAGGCCAACCGTCAGGGCCAGGAGCAACGAGTCCAAATGACATTGATGGGAGAAAGCCGCCAATCGTCCCAATTTCCCGGTACACATCAAAGCCGACATAGGGCGCCAGCGGATCTTTTGATAACGAAATCTTCAGATGCTTGAATCCTTCACGAAACGCCGAACAAAGCTGTAAATATCCGCCGATGGACCCCGGCTCGTTGTTTCGGAGAATTTCTGACAACGTAATGATCGGCGCACGCAACCAATTCCACGAGCCCTCGGCGAACTGGGACCGAAGAGAAAGCGTCCGCGTACGAATGAAATCCTTCCTATCACCCAAGATAATTAGTTCGCCCTCACCCACCGGCAACTCTTCGCTGGTGACAGAAGCGGGCACCTTCGCACTATTGGACACCCTGAAGACCTTAAAGCAAGAGCTTCTTCTGCAAAAGCCAAACAAGACCAGTTCACACCGTGCAGCAGCCGGGTAGTGTATGCCCACGCTGGCAATGTATCTTTCGGTCAACTTACGTGCAATTTCGGCGATTTCGGCCAACGAGGGTACCCGCTCTTCGAACGGATAGTCAGGCGCATCGTAGTAGTTAACCTCAGTGAGTTCGCCCAAGAATGTAGCAAGCATTTCCTTTACATTTGCACCGATTAACGTACTCCCTGCAAATCCGAAACCGAAAGACAGCACCCGCTTCGGATAAGTACGTGTGAAATCATCATTACGATAGCAGTTGGCATGAATAGCGAAGAGCTTTGGACAATTTTCCGTGAGTATCCCTCCGGGTCCGCATACCCGGGAGTCGCTTACCGCCCACATGCCCGGGAAGTAGTCTCGCGGGTTCATCCAGCACACAATTGAAGTCACGTTTTCCTTGATCTAACGCATCATTTGATTTGTTCGTGCCCGACCGAAAGCTTGTCCGCGCGCAACGTCGTCACCGAAGTCGTTCCGCGGCGGCAGACTCTTCTCACCTAGTTCTCGCACCACTATCCGAGATGGCTCTCAAGTCATCTTTGGTTGCATGTAGTTCAAATGTCAAAGAAGCCCCCCGACGGGCTGCTGCTGGCGTAGTGTCGCAGACTTCGCCACGGCGTACAGCCCTGGATTTGGTGAATGTCCTCTTTAGGTACGCCGGCCATCAGATACATGTCCCCATTTGATCGACGACCTGCATACCTCCGGCTGCGACTTGAAGCCTTCCTAGCGACCGGCGGTGCTGTCAGTACTAGCCTGTGGTGTTCAAGCCCAACGTGGTCGCTCGACCACCTTGTGAAGGAGGTAAGCACCGCTTCGCAACCTACGCGTTTGCAGCCTTAAGCAGTGCGATCGGTGGATTGCCGACCAGCACGGCGTCGATAAGATCCCAGCGATCCTCGTAGCCCTCCACGCTCCAGTGATACGGCCTACTGTGCGGCGGAATACTGACCGCCCGCACCGGATTGTCCCGATGAGCCTGCCCGGATTTGCCCGGAGTTATGAGCCAGTCGCCATGCGTCTTGGCTACATGCTCCGCCATATCGGCCGACGGCACGATGAAATAGCGGAAACGCTCACTGGAACCAATAGCAGGAATGCCGGCAAGCACCCAGAAGAAATTCGGCCCGAAGGCGCGTTCCGCCTTCAATCCGACGCTGCAGGTCTTCGTTCCAGGCACGAAGGTCTTCACCTGAATGTGAACGAACTTGGTCCCGGCCCGATTGCTGCACAGGATGTCGGTATTCGGTGTATTGCCGAGCGTGACGACAGCGGCATAGCCGCGACGGCACAGCTCACCAGCGACGTAGAATTGGCTGGCATTGCCGCGATGCGATTTGTCTCTTTCTGTTGTCATAGGAAGGCAGTTAGCGCAGAATAAGTTGATGCCCGTAAAGCAGTAGGCAATGTATCATCGCACTAAAATTTAATATATCACCGCACAAAGAGGGAAAAAATTAATCGTGCGCCAGTTTAGATCGATAAATCTGCTTGGTCTGGTGCTGGGCAGTACCGGTGTTTGAGAGGACGAAGAGGCCGGACTGCTTATGATTTGAATATTCCGGCAATGCTTTTGATGATTGGATACTTGCCCGCTCCAATAGTTACCTAGACGTCAACGTCAAGATCGTCAAGACCTACTCGGACTTGATCCTCCCCACTTTCGCAAAAATGAGACGGGCTTCCACTCGTCTATTAGCGGAATGGCACTCAGCAAGGGACTTGCCGTTACCAGTCATGGGACAGCTGATGTTCACCGGGAAGCGAGAGCCGTCAGAGAGGAGTTCTGGCTTCACTCTGTCAATTTTTATCCGCTCGGCAAAAATGGGCTCATTGCTCAGCTCACTTGCAACTGCACGAGCCCTGTCCAGCGCCAGCCTCTCGTTTCCAGCGTCGCCCAGTGGCATCGGGTCTGCATGCCCCGTGATCTGGACTTGTCGTAATACCCAGCCCCCAGTTTCCTTTGTGGGAGCCATGAAGCTACCTAGGACCTTACTACTTTCCTGTCGAATCCGCACAAGTTCGCTCTCGTCCGATGGCCGTGGGCTCCCGGATGCGAAATGCACAGTACGAGAAAGCTGGTGACATCGCAATCCGCTCTGACGAACAATCTGAACATCGTCAGACGGGACATCGAACTCGGCTGCAGCCTCGCCCGCTAGAGCAAGTAGGGAAATCTTCCCCATACCATGCCAGTACACGTTCACTGGAGAAACCAGTGCGGATCCAGGCCCAGATGGACAGATGCTCATTGTCGCGCCGTTGATCTCCGCTGTATCAATCAAGGTTTGCAACGCCTTCCCCGTCACGCGCAACGTAGCGTCGGACGCGCGTAAGCCAAGCTTTTCCATAACAAGCTTCGCCATACTCAGATTTGCTTGCGACACATCCCAAAAGAGCGGTATCAGGAGGGCCATACCAATCAAAATCGACTCAACGACTCGCTGCCTCCTGGCGCGTGCGCGTCGGTGTTCTTCATCGTTCTCTGCCGCTGCGGCTGCTCTCTTTTGATTTGCTCTATCAACACTCTTTGACACCAACTGCAACAGGAATCCTGCAACCGAAGTAGCGACAACGAATGCCACGCCTTGCCCTTTAAATTTGAATAATGCAAATAGCCCAATCAGCTGTGCCGTGAAATAGAAATAACTGCTCATCATGAACTGAATATAACTATCCCTCCGGGCCAACGTCACATTTTTCGGCTTCTTATTGGCACAAACTCGGCCATCCTCACCAACCAGATCAGCATTTAGAACGGCATTGTTTCTATGATAAATGCCGACTCTGTAAGCAAAAAAGACAATAGAGACAGAAATTGACGCCGCGACCCCAATGAACACTGAAGTAGAATATTTGGAATTCGGGATCGATGTAAATTCATAAATCGCCCACAATGCCACAAAGGATAGAGCCAACCCCAAAGGGCCCATGGCACAGAATATCAAAAACCAAACCGACCTAGCCCTCACCCCAATCCACCCAAGTTAAGCAGCGCAAAGAAGGCCGCGATTGATCAACGCAAGGTCTTGACACGTGAGGAGATTTGA